>JBLMWU010000127.1:0-24038 GCA_050257395.1 Gemmatimonadota bacterium
CCGAGCTCGGCGACCTGGACCGGATCGAGCGCTTCGTCAAGGTCTTCGGCATGGTGAACGTGGCACCCGGCTTCAGCCAGATGCCCGCGGTCATCGACGGCTGCTCGGACCTGCTGGTGGAGATCTTCGGCGAGGCGGGCCGGCACACGCGTTCCGCCGTCGGCCTCGCCGAGCTGCCGTTCGGCATCGCCGTCGAGATCGAGCTGGTCGCCCGGCTCCGCTCCTGACCCGGCGGACCGCAGGGCAACCGGGCCGGAAGGCCTTGCCTGCCGGGCCTTCAGTCCCTACTGGCCGGTAATATCGGCCTTTAGCGTGTGATTGTGGGTTCACTGGTGATTCTGGTGACGCCATGGTCTCCGCGCCGGGCCGTGTCGCTGGGCGGTGGGCGATTCCACCAGCTCCGCATGGACCCGGCGCGGTCTCTTCCCCAGCTTGCGGCGGCGCCGCAGGCGCGCGGCCGCGCTAGGGCGCTCCCGCCCCGGCATGGCGGGAGAAGGCCGGGGCCACCCGGCCGCAGGGGGAAGGAAATACGATGCATGCGATCAGGAGGCTGCTGGCGGCAGCGTCTGTCGTGGCGATGACCGGAAGCCTCGGCGTCAGCGGCGCCGGCGCCGCGGGGGCAGCCACAACCCAGCCGATGCCACGGCACCATGCAACGACAGCGACGGCAGTGGTCCATCTGCCCGGCAGCACGGTTATGGGCGGCGGGGGTGCCTGGGCCAAGGCCCACGTCACCCGGACCATCACGGTGACCCGGGTGGCCCGTGCGCACCACCACCTGTACCGGTACACGGCAGTGGTGACTGACAAGGGCACCTTCGTCACCATCCGGGGTGCCCTCACACCGAACCAGACCGGCAGGTTCGCCGGCATGCACATCCGCGGTGTGGTCCGCGGGACGGTGTTCGGGAAGGCTGTGTTCAGCTTCCTGTCCAACGCCCGCCACCCGGTCGCGCCGAGGCACGTGTTCGGCGCCAGCCTGGTGAGTTCCTTCACGGTCCGGCAGTTCATGGGGCACCACGCCTTCGTCGCGGGCTTCAGCCCGGTCTCCTCGTTCACCGTCTACCACGCGCAGAAGGGGTTCATGAGGACCTGGTTCAGCTCGCCGGCACCGTCGGGCTCGGGCAACATCACCGGAGTCATCCGGCATCACCACCACCACTGAGCGCCAACCAGGCCTCAGCGGGCACAGCTGAGGGCTGGCCGGGAGCCGCCAGGCTTTCCCGGCCAGCCCTCGGGCTGCCCGGCCAGGGATCTGCCGCCCGCGGCCCGGCGGGCAGCCGCCGGTCAGGATGAGCCGTGCCTGGCGGGCCGCCGGTCGGCGGTGAAACCGTCGCCCACCTCAGCGGCCAGTGCCAGGTACGCGTCGGCCGTCTGCTTGCCGAGCTGGCCCAGGTCCACTTCGGCCCCTTCGGCCAGGTGGGCGTCGTACGGGATCCGCACCACCGCCCGGCACCGGGCGGCGAAATGCTGCTCCAGCCTGGTCATGTCCACCGTGCTCCTGCCGCGGGGCTGGACCGCGGACAGCACCACCACGCCGCCGCGCACGAGATTGCCGTAGTTGTGCGCGGCCAGCCAGTCCAGGGTGGCGCTCGCGCTCCTGGCGCCATCGACCGACGGCGAGCTGACCAGCACGATCTGGTCGGCCAGCCGCAGCACCCCGGCCATGGCCGAATGCAGCAGGCCAGTCCCGCAGTCGGTGATGCAGATGGAGTAGTAGTGCTCCAGGACGGCCGCCACGTCCACGTAGTCCGCTTCGCTGAACGCCACGGACACGGTGGGGTCGCGGTCGGAGGCCAGCACCTCCAGCCGGCTGGGCGCCTGGGTGGTGAAGGCCCGGACGTCCGCGTACCGCTGGACCTGCCCGCGCTCGTTGAGCAGGTCCCGGACGGTCGCCGCCGTCTCCAGCCGGAGCTTGTCCGACAGCGTGCCCCGGTCGGGGTTGGCGTCCACGGCGATCACCCGGTCCCCGCGCAGGGACGCGAGGGTCGAGCCGAGCCCCATGGTGGTCGTGGTCTTGCCGACCCCGCCCTTGAGGCTGAGCACCGCCACCCTGTGGTGGCCCCCCGCGACCGGCGTGCACGCCCGGGCCGTCAGCTGGCGGCGGTGCTGTTCCGCCGCGGACTCGGGGGCCCGGATCAGGCCGCCGCTGCCCCGGTACAGCAGCCGCCGCCAGCCGTCGGCCGGCGCCCGGCGGCGCCCTGGCAGCAGCAGGTCGGCGGTCAGGCTGTCGGCCGTCTCCGGCGCGGCGCCGGCGCCGGCTGGCGCGGCGGGCGTCAGCCCGGGCCGTTCCTCCACCGGGTTACCGCCGGCCGGGTAACCGCCGACCGGGTAACCGCCCTCTGGGTAGCCGCGTACGGGAGCCGGGCCAGTGGGCGCGGCGTAGGCGGCCCAGGCCGGCGCCGGTTCCGGCCCGGGCCCGGCCGGCTGCCAGGACTGGGCGGCCGTCCCGGTGGCCTGCTGGTCCTCCGGCCCGGGCTCCAGGCCGGGTTGCCCGGGCGGCAGGCTGGCGCCGGGAAACACGCCGCCGCCGGGGACCGTGCCCACGCCGGCGTCAGCCGGTCCGCCGGGCTGGCCGCGGCCAGCCTGGCCAGCCGGGCTGGCGGCGGAATCCGCCGGATCGGGGACAGGCGGATCGGGGACAGCCGCTTCGGGCACACCATCCGCCGCACCGGTGACAGGGCCCGCATCAGCGGGGCTGTAGCCGCCGTAGCCGCCGGGGGGACCGTAGGCATCGGCCGCGTCGTAGTCCTCGACGGCGTCGTAGTCGTCAGGCAGCCCGTACAGCGCCGACTGCGGGCCGGGCGGTTCCGGGGGCGCGGCGGGCTCCGGGTACGGGGCCTGCGGGGCCAGCGTGACCCGTGGCGGCACCGGCACCCCGTTCCAGGCGGCCGCGCCGCCGCCGGCCCTGCCGGCATCCCCCGGCACGGCGGCACCGTCCGCGCCGCCGCCCGGCGGGTCACCGGGGGACGGGGGCTGGCCGAAGAACCGCGGCAGCCCGGTCGCGGGCCACCGGAACACTCCCTGATCGCCGCCGCCCGCATCCCGGGAGTCCCCGTTCAGCGCCCGCCCGTCCTGGCCGCCACCGGCGCCGTCCCCGTTCTCATCCGCGCCAGGCGCGCCCGGGCCGCTGCCCCCGGGTAAGTCCGCCTCGTGACCCCAGTGATGCGCCCGCACCTCGTCACCGGCCGGCTGGCTATGATCATGATCAGCCAAGGCGGTTTCCCCTCAGCGCTATCGGGAGCAGAATGGCCTGCCGAAACCCCGGATGAACTAGCTCAGACCGAGCCTAGGACACCCGATACCCGCTGGCACAGCCCCCGCGGCGTTTCCCGACCAGGAGCAGCCCATGCGCGCCGTCACCATCACCACCCCCGGCGGGCCGGAGGTGCTCCGGCTCGCGGAGGTCCCCGACCCCGTCCCGGGCGAGGGTGAGGTGCTGGTCGACGTCACCGCTGCCGGGGTCAACCGCGCCGACCTGCTGCAGCGCCAGGGCGCGTACCCGCCGCCGCCCGGTGCCCCTGACTATCCCGGCCTGGAATGCTCGGGGCGGATCAGCGCGGTCGGCCCGGGGGTGACCGGGTGGCAGCCCGGCGACGAGGTCTGCGCGCTGCTGGCCGGCGGCGGCTATGCGGAACGGGTAGCCGTGCCAGCGGGGCAGCTGCTGCCCGTCCCGGGCGGCGTCAGCCTGACCGAGGCGGCGGCGCTGCCCGAGGCCGCCTGCACCGTCCATTCCAACGTGGTCGCCCGCGCCGGGCTGACCCGCGGCGAGACCCTGCTGGTGCACGGCGGGGCGAGCGGCATCGGCACGCTGGCGATCCAGCTGGGCCGGGCGCTGGGCGCGCGGGTCGCCTGCACCGCCGGCACCCCGGGCAAGCTCCAGCGGTGCCGGGAGCTGGGCGCAGAACTCGCGGTGTCCTACCGGGACGAGGACTTCGCGGCCGCGGTGACGGAGTTCACTGGCGGCCGGGGCGCCGACGTGATTCTGGACATCGTCGGCGGCAGCTACCTGCCGCGCAACGTGGCGGCCCTGGCACCCGGCGGCCGGCTGGTGGTCATCGCCGTCCAGGGCGGGCCGCGCGGCGAGCTCGACCTCGGCCTGCTCATGCGAAAGCGGGCCAGCGTGCTCGCCTCGACGCTGCGGGCCAGGCCGCTGGCTGAGAAGACCGCCATCGTCTCCGCCGTCCGGGACGAGGTGTGGCCGCTCGTGGCAGCCGGGCAGGTCAGGCCGGTGATCGACCAGGTGCTGCCGCTGGCGGAGGCTGCCGCGGCGCACCGGCGGCTGGAAGAGGGCGGCCACATCGGCAAGATCGTGCTGGCCTGCTGACCGGGCGCACGGGCAGATCGTCCGGCCCGCCCTGGTGCGGGCACTGCTGAAGAGGGGACAGACTAGGACCATGAGCGACCAGATGAACTCCGAGCCGGAGCAGGGCGGCAAGGTGGTTGTGGTCGGCCCGGACGGCATGGCCGTCGGCGGGGGTCCCGCCGGAGAGCATGGCGGCGAGCGCCCGGTGGTCGAGATGGTGGAGCAGCCGGCCAAGGTGATGCGGATCGGCAGCATGATCCGCCAGCTGCTGGAGGAGGTCCGGGCGGCTCCGCTGGACGAGAAGAGCAGGGCGCGGCTGGCGGAGATCCACCAGAGCTCCATCAAGGAGCTGGAGGACGGCCTGGCCCCGGAACTGGTGGAGGAGCTGGAGCGGCTGTCGCTGCCCTTCACCGAGGGCCCGGTGCCCAGCGAGGCCGAGCTCCGGGTCGCCCAGGCGCAGCTGGTGGGCTGGCTTGAGGGCCTGTTCCACGGCATCCAGACGACCCTCTTCGCCCAGCAGATGGCCGCCCGCGCGCAGCTGGAGCAGATGCGCCGGGCCCTGCCGCCGGGCATCGTGCCCGGCGGCGGCCAGGAGGACGGGCCACAGCCGCCCCGCTCGTCCGGTCCCTACCTGTAAGGACCGGCACCTGTAAGGACCGGCCTACACCCGGCCGTAGCGGAGCCGGGACAGCCAGGCCGCCGCTTCGGCGAACTCGGTGTCGGAGGTGCCCGGGCGGACGCTGGTGGTGCCGCCGTCGTCGCGGGGGTAGCTGCCGAGGAACCTGACCTCGGCGCAGACCCGGCGCAGGCCCATCAGTGCCTCACCGACCCGGGCGTCGTCGAGGTGGCCCTCGCAGTCGATGGAGAAGCAGTACCGGCCCAGCCCGTCGCCGGTCGGCCGGGACTCGATCCGGGTCAGGTTGATGCCCCGGACCGCGAACTCGGTGAGGATCTCCATCAGCGCGCCTGGCCGGTCGGCCGCGAGGAACGCCACCAGCGACGTCCGGTCGGCGCCCGTGCGGGCCGGCACCGGCCCCGGCTGGCTGACCACCACGAAGCGCGTGACCGCGTCCGGGACGTCGTTCACTTCCTCCGCCAGCACAGCCAGCCCGTAGCGGCCAGCGGCGAACGCCCCGGCCAGGGCGGCGTCGATCGCCCCGTCCGCGACCTGCCGGGCGGCTTCGGCGTTCGAGGAGGCGGGACGCCACTCCGCGTCGGGCAGGTGCGTGCCCAGCCAGCGCCGGCACTGCGGCTGCGCCTGCGGGTGCCCGCCGATGGTCTTGATGGCGTCCAGCGCGGTGCCCGGCCGGCCCAGCAGCGCGAACGTCACCGGCAGCAGCAGCTCACCGCGGATCGCCAGGTCCGGGCCGGTGGCCAGCTCGTCGAGGGTGGCCGTGACCGCGCCTTCGACCGAGTTCTCGATCGGCACGACGGCCCGCTCCGCCGCCCCGCTGCGCACCGCGTCCAGGGTGGCCTGGATGGTCGGGCAGGCCAGCGCGGCGGGCCGGTCACCGTGGGTAAAGGCGAGCAGCGCGGCCTCGGTGAACGTGCCTTCGGGGCCGAGATAGGCGTACCGGTCTCCCATGGCCTTCATGATGCCAGCCGGCAGCGGGTGGTCAGCGCATTGCCGCCGGCCGGGCCCGCCGCGGGCGTGCCGCGGCCTGCCGGGCGGCCAGGGCGCGCGCCACGTCGGCGAGCTGCCGGGCCCGGTGCAGCTGTGACCGCCAGTCACCGCCGGTCGCGCGGTGCGCCAGCGGCACTTCGACCTCGCGCACCCGCAGGCCCCGCCGGAGCAGGTCGATCGTGAGCCCGGTCTCCGCCCCGAAGCCGGGTGCCAGCGGCCGGGCGGCCTCGAACGCGGCCCGGGTCAGGCAGCGCTGCCCGTTCAGCGGCTGGGTGGGCCGCCACCCGGTGGCCCGCTCGATGCCGGCCCCGGACAGCCCCACCACCAGCCCGTGCCCGGCGAGCCGGACCCGGCTGGTGAAGACCGCGATCGTCATGTCCGCCTCCCCCGCCCGCACCGGGCCGGTGAGCGGCCCGGCGTCCTGGGCGGTCTCGGCCAGGTCCGCGTCCAGGAACAGCAGGTGGCGCGGCTCGCCGGCGTCCTCGCGGCATTCCAGAAGCTGCAGCGCTTCAGCGCCGGTCTCCATGGCCGCCGCCTTGCCGCGGTTGCGGGCGTGCCGCAGCACGGTCGCGCCGGCCTGCTCGGCCGCGGCGGCGGTGCCGTCCCGGGAACCGTCGTCCACGACCAGCACCAGGTCCACGCCGGGCAGTGCGGCTGCCCCGGTCACGGTGGCCCGGATGCGGTCGGCCTCGTCCCGGGCGGGGATGATGACGGCCACGTCACCACGCTGCGGCATGCGCCCGATCCTAGGGGCCCCGGCTGGCCGGCGCCTGCCGCTCCGGTCCGGGTGCCCGGCTACTCGCCGCCGGCGGCGGGCTCGTCGTGGACCGTGAACACGCTTTCCAGGCCGGTCACCTGGAGGATCTTGCGGACCGGCGCCCGGGGGGCCGCGAGCGTGAGGTCACCGCCGCGCTCGGTTGCGTGGCGGTGCGCTGCGAGCAGCACGTTCATGCCGGTGGAATCGCAGAACTCGACCCCGGACATGTCCACCACGATCCGGGCCGGGTCGCGTTCGGCCAGCGCCGTGGCCAGCTCGGACTGCAGCCGCGGCGCCGTGTAGAGGTCGATCTCGCCGGCGAGCGCCAGGATGGTCTGATCACCCTGCGACCGGCTCGACACCCGTAGCTCCACGTGCCGCACCTTACCGGTGACGGGGGCGGCAGGCCAGAGGCACGCCACCAATGACCGGTGGTCAGCGCACCCGGGTGAGCTGCCCGGCCGGGCCGGGTGCCGCGCCCGCCGCCACCGCGGCGGCCGGCCGCTCCGGCGGGCACAGCGCGGGCGGGCGGGGCGGGGCGGCCAGCCCGGGGCCGGCCGTCGTGTCCCGGTGCGGGGCCGCCAGCGCCGGCCCCGCCGCCTCATCCGGCCGGGCCGCCAGCACGGGGGCCGCCGGGTCCCGGCCGACCGGGCAGGCCAGGCAGCGGGGGCCGCTGCGCGCGCCCCCCAGTTCGCTGCCCGGCACCCGGATGACCTCGATGCCCGCCGCCTCGAGCCGCGCGTTGAGATCCACGTTCCGCTCCGGGCTGAGGAGCTGGCGGCTGCCGATGGCCAGCACCCCGCCTCCGTCGTCCCCCAGTTCCGGCGACGGCACGAACGGCCCGGTGCCCGCGCTGAGCAGGCGGACCGGGCCGGTTCCGAGCGCCTGGGCGGCGGCCTCCAGGAACGGCTGGGGCCGGGACACGTCGAGGCCGTCCGCGCCCGGGGTGACGACGTGCGCCGTCAGCGTGTAGGCCAGGCCCGGGTGCATCAGCAGGGTGCCGGGCTCGACGACCGTGCAGAGCGTGTCGAGGCACGCGGTGATCCCGTGCCGGGCGGTCGGCACCACCAGCACGGCGTGGCTGAGGGCGGCCGCGAACAGCCGCCGGGCCAGCCGCTCCACCCCGGCCGGGCTGGTCCAGCCGCCGATGCCCGCCGCGGTCACGCCTGGCGCGAGCTGGAGCAGATCACCGCCGGCCAGCTGTTCCAGCCCGGGACCGTAGACGCGGGGCGCGCCCGCGAACCGCGGGTGGTGCGCGTAGACGGCCTGGATGAGCGCGGGCTCGCGGCTCCTGGCAGGCCCGGGCAGGCTGGCGACAGCCACCCCGTGCCCGAGCCAGGCGCTGGAATCGCGGGTGAACACCAGGCTGGGCAGCGGCTCGATGACGAAGTCGCCGCGCTCCAGCAGCCCGTACACCAGGCCGCGGCCGGCCGGGAACTCCTCCTGGGTCAGCCCGGCGACCAGCACCCGGGCCAGCGATTCCGGGTCCAGGCCGTGCAGATGACCGGCCAGCCGGGTGCGCAGGTCGTCGCCCAGCCCGCCATCGCCGAGGGCCGAGGCGATGGCTTCCGTCCTGGCCTGCTGGTACTCGAGAACGTCCTGCAGCAGCTCGGTGAGGTAGAGCACCTCCACCCCGTGGTCGCGGAGCGCCTGGGCGAACGCGTCGTGCTCCTCCTGCGCCCGGGCCAGCCACGGCAGCCGGCCGAACAGCAGCCGCCGCTTGCTGCGCGGGGTGACCCGGGTGAGCTCGCTGCCCGGCCGGTGCAGCAGCGCACTGCGCAGACGGCCGGTCTCACTGTCCGCGCCGTGGGTGTGGCCCACTGATCCCCCCGCCGTCGCCGCGTCCCCGACCGGCTGATCCTCCGCAGGGAGTATCACCGCTTCCCGCGCCGGTTACGCCTGCGGTTATCCGGGAGCGCAGGTCACCGCTGTGCGCGGCCGCTCACCACGGCACGGTCGCCGGCGGCCGGCCGGCCGCCGTCTGGGCCGTGGCGGGGGGCGGGCAGGACGGCCCACACGGTGGTCCCGGTGTCCTCCGTGCTCACCCCCCAGCGGCAGGACAGGTACTCCACGATGGCCAGCCCCCGCCCGCCCAGGGAGGACAGCGACGGGCTGGCGGGCCGCGGCCGGGTGGCGCTGCCGCCGTCGCTCACGGTGATCTCCAGCGAGCCGCCGTTCAGCGCCCAGGTCACCTCCACCAGCGAGCCGGGCAGCGGCCTGGCGTGCCGGAGCGCGTTGCTCATCAGCTCGCTCACCACCAGGGCGGCATCGCCGACCGCGGCGGGGAAGACCCCGGCGTGCCGCAGATCCGCGCTCAGGCGCCAGCGGGCAGCGGCGACGCTGGCGGGCGCGTAGGGGAGCAGCACCGCGCTCGACCCGCTCACCTCCGATACACCCCGTCCCGCCCGTAAGGTTGCACGAAACCTGATACGAGCGGAAATGCCCCGCGGGCCTGTCCCGGAAACCGCCAACCGCATCCTTGGTCCCGGGAATGCGCGTGCGGGGAAAGCCCGGGGATGTCCCATCGGCAGGTCAGGTTTTGCCCCCGCTGCCTCGCTGAACGCCGCTGGCTGGCCGGCCGGCGGCGTATGCTTCGGGCCGAGCGCCGAGCCCGGGGGGATGGGCAGGCCCGCTGACACGCTGGACGGGGTATGGAGATGGAACGGGCAGGCCGGGACCAGCCTGCCCCGCCCGGCCCGCCCGCCGCCGGCACACTGGACGACCAGGGGGTGCCGCCGGGCGCGGGCCCGGATCAGGCGGCCCGGCGCCGCCCCGGGAACGGCCGGGACCCCGGCCGGCCCGCGGGCGCCGGCTCGTCCCGGGCCGGGCGGCTGAGCAGGCTGGCGCGGCATCCTTTCACCCGGCATGCCGCCCTGCTGCTCGCCTACGCCGCCGCCGGGGTGGCGGTGACCCTGCCGCGCGCCAGTTATCTGGCCGGCGGCCTGATCCCGTCCAACCGGGACAGCGCCAGCTATGTGTGGGGATTCTGGTGGGTCAGCCATCAGCTCCTGCACCTGGGCAACCCGTGGTTCACGACCTACATGGCGGCGCCGGCCGGCATCCAGATCGGCTTCCACACCCTGATGCCGCTGCCCGGGCTGGTGATGACCCCCGTCACGCTGATCTTCGGCCCCGCGGCGTCGTACAACGCCCTGGTCCTGCTCACACCCGGGCTGCTGTGCTACGCGATGTACCGGGTCGCGCGGCTGTGGCTGCCCTCGGCCACCGGCGCGGTCGCGGCCGGGGCGTTCTTCGGCCTGTCCTCCATGCTCACCCAGCAGGCCTGGTACCACCTCAACATCGCGCTCGGGGCGCTGTTCCTGCCGCTGGCCCTGGAGGCGTCGGTCAGGCTGCGGCGCAGCCCCGGCACCCGGCAGGCGGTCATCCTCGGTGCCGTCATGGGCGCGGCGGTGCTCACCGACCAGGAATCGGCGGTGCTGGCCGCCATCCTCACCGCGCTCACCCTGGTGCCCTGGCTGCTGTACCGCCCGTCCTGGGCCAAGGTGCGGCCTGCCGCGCTCGCGGTCGCGGCGGGCGCCCTGATCGGCGGCCTGCAGATCGTCGCCATGATCCGGGAAGTGGCGGTGGGCGGCCTGACGATCGGCGCCCACACCCTGGCGGTGTCCTACAAGCAGTACGGGATCGGGCTGCCGGGGATGTTCGCACCGGGCCCGCGGGTCTCGGACTTCGGGCTGAACGTCCTGGCGGGCCCGTTCCTGCACAGCCGGGACAACGAGCAGATGCCGATGTTCGGCAGCGTCCTGACGCTGCTCGCGGTCCTCGGGCTGGTGGCCGCCTGGCGGCGGCGCAGCGCCTGGAAACTGGGGGCACTCTGGCTGGGGTGCGCCGCGCTGGCCCTCGGCACCTCGCTGTGGATCGGCAAAGTCCAGTACCTGCCGCTGATGTCGTGGTGGCATCAGGTCCGCATCTCCAACCTCATGCCCTACACGTGGTTCATCCGCATCCCCGGGCTGTCCAGTTTCCGGGAGGCCGACCGGCTGGCGATCCTGGGCATGGTGCCCGCCGCCCTGCTGGCCGGCGCGGCAGTGGACTGGCTGCGCCGCCACGCCCGGCCGCGGGCCGTGCTGGCGGGCGGCCTCGTCATCGTGGCCGCGGCCGGGCTGCTCGAGGCGGGGTACTCCGGGGCCAAGTGGGCCAGCGGCAAGCCCCGGATCGGGACCATCGAGACCGCCTACCCGGCGCTGGACGGCCCGATCGCGGCTGACCGCTCCGGCTCGATCGTGGTGGACCTGCCGTTCGGGATCCGGGGCGGGATACCCGTCTACGGGCTGCCCTTCTACCCCAAGGCGCTGGTGATGGCCACCGCGGACGGCCACCCGCGGGCGATCGGCTACGTGTCCCGGCTGCCCATCCCGGCCATGAAGGCCATGAACGCGCACCCGTTCTACGCCAGCCTGGTACGGGTCCAGCACGGGCTGCCGGCCGGGCCCGCCCGGGTGGCGGCCGCCCGCCAGGACCTGCTCCGCCTGCACGTGGGCTGGGTGGTCGTCTGGCGGCGGAACCCGAACGTGCAGGCGTCGGTGCTGCCGTTCCTCAGGAAGGTGGGCCTGCGGTACGCCTACCGGGTGGGCAGCGTGCTGGTCTACCGCCCCCCGCCGCCGCAGGGCGCCAGCCACGGGTAATTCGGGCAGCCGGGCAATTCCGGCTGGGCCGCGCGGATATCGCCGGTGTTACGCAGGCGTCATTCCTGCACGGGGCGCCCGCAGGCTCCGCCGCCCGAAAGCGGGCTGGCCGGGCAAGTCAGGTTCAACCGGCCCCGTCTGGGTAATATCCCCTGGTCAGCGCGTAAACCTTGATCCGTGGCGTACGCGCATGAGCGGGCCTGCCACGGCTAACATGGCTCGCGGGGATCGCCTGGAACTCGCGCCGGGGGGCGTTGCGGTTACCGGGGTTCATGGCACCGCCGGCATTTATGACCAAGATTTGCCATCCTCATAACTGAGCCCTTTCATACGCCGTGGAAAAATCCTGCCGTATAGGACAGCTACGTCCAGCCCTGGTCGCGGGCCACCTGAGGATGCGTAGTCGCGGGGGGGAGCGGATGGATCGGAAGGGCCCTGACCCGTCCGGGCGGTGGCCCCGTTCGGCCGGCATCATCGAGCCGCTCCGTGGCCCGGCGCCGGCCGGGGCCCGCCCTGCCACCCGCCCGGACCCGGTGACGGGCCAGCGGCCCGCCGCGGGCTCCGGGTGGGATCGCAGCCGGCCTGCCGGGGTCATCGAACTGCCCCGCCCGGCCGTATCGCCGCCGCCACCCCGGCCCGCGCCGCCGGCTGCCCGGCGGCTCACGGCCGGCCCGGCCGCCCGCCAGGCCGTCCTGCTGCTCGGCTACCTGGCCGCCGGCCTGGCGGTGACCTGGCCCCGGGCTCTCTACCTGGCGGGGCACCTGCCGAAGCTGCGGGATGCGGGCGGTTACGTCTGGGATTTCTGGTGGGTGGCCCGCCAGCTCAGCCACCTGGGGAACCCCTGGTTCACCGACCATATGGCGGCACCGCTGGGCTCCTGGCTCGGCTACCACACGCTGATGCCGCTGCCGGCGGCGCTGCTCACCCCGGTCACGCTCGCCTTCGGGCCCAGCGCCGCGTACAACCTGCTGTCCGTCCTCTGCCCGGGGCTGCTGTGCTACGCCATGTACCGGGCGGCCCGGCTGTGGCTGCCCGCCAGCGGCGCCGTCGCCGCGGGGGCGTTCTTCGGCCTGTCCACGATCCTGACCTGGCGCAGCTGGTACGAGGTGAATCTGGCGGCGGGCGCGCTGTTCTTCCCGCTGGCGCTGGAGGCGGTGGTCCGGCTGCGCCGCAGGCCCGGCCGGAAGCGGGCGGTCATCCTCGGCCTGGTGCTGGGCGGCGTGCTGCTGACCGACCAGGAATCGGCGGTCATGACCGTGCTCCTGACCGCGCTGGCGCTGCTGCCCTGGCTCGGGCTCCCGCGGCTGCGCTGGCCGGCGCTGCCGCGGCTGGCCTGGCCGGCGGCAGGCTGGGCCCGCGCACACGGCTGGCCGGCCCGCCCGCCGCGGCGCGGCGCGGGCTGGCGGCCCTGGCTGACCCGCCTGGGCCTGGCGGCGGGCGCGGGCGGCGTGGCGGCGGCGGTGGCCTTCCCGCAGCTCATCGCCATGGCTCAGCAGGGGCCCAGCGGTGGGGCGGCGTCGTCCGCGCAGGTGGTGGCGGCGGACTACGTGGGTTCCGGGGCCAGCCTGCTGCAGCTGTTCGCCCCTTCCCCCCGGGTGGCGAGTTTCGGCCTGACCGGCCTGGCGGCCCCCTACGAGCACGGCGGCCCGGCCAACCTGGTGATGGTGGGCTACGGCACAGTGGTGAGCCTGCTGGCGGTGCTCGGGCTGGCGGTGGCCTGGCGGCGGCGCAGCGCCCGGCTGCTGGCGCTGCTGTGGGGCGCCTGCAGCCTGCTCGCGCTGGGCACCGCACCGTGGATCGCAGGCCGCCGGATCGTGATCTTCCCTCAGGTGTGGCACGGGGTCAGGGTCTCCGCCCTGATGCCGTTCACCTGGCTGGTGCAGCTGCCCGGGCTGGCGAACTTCCGGGAGGCCGACCGGTTCACCGAACTCGGGCTGGTGGGTGCCGCCCTGCTGGCGGGGGCGGCGGTCGCGTGGCTGGCCGCCCATGCCAGGCCGGTGCTGGCGGTCGCGCTCGTGCTCGGGGTCCTGGAGGCGGGCTGGGCCGGCAACCCGGCGGGGCCGGTCCACATCGGGGTCATGCCGGCCGCGCTGCCCGCGCTGGACGGGCCGATCGCGGCTGACCGGTCAAGCTCGGTCGTCGTCGATGTGCCGTTCGGCATCCGCGGCGGCCTGCCGGTGCTGGGCGGGGCGTTCCCGCCGATGGCGATGGTGCTGGCGACCGCGGACGGCCATCCGCGCGGAGACGCGTTCGTCTCCCGCATTCCCGAACGCGTCCGGGCCCGGATCAGGGCCATCCCGTTCTACGCGGCGCTGCTGGAAGCACAGGGCGGGCCGATCGCCAACACGCCCGCAGACCTGCGGGCGGCGGTCCGCAGCGCCCGCCGTCTGCACATCGGCTGGGTGGTGGACTGGGAGCGCAACCCGATCGTGGGCAGCTACCTGTACGAGACCGGGTTCCGGCTGGCCTACCGGGCGGGCGGCGCGTCCGTCTACCGGCCGCGGGCGGGACGGCCGGGCCCGGCCGGCTGGTGGCGGCCGCCGCACTGGTACCGGCACGGGCTGTTCAGCCTGCGCCCGCTGCTGCCCCAGCCGGGCCGGCCGCCCCGGGACCGCCCGGCCGCGCCGCACCAGCCCACGCCGCCCTGGAACGGGTGACGCCTCAGGCCACGGGCGGAGTCGCCTGCGGTGCGGGCGGGGAGTCGCCGAGCAGTCCCTCCGCGGCCAGGCCGCGCACCAGGCCGCGCAGGCCCGCGGCCAGGCCGGCCCTTTCCTCTGCCGACAGGGACGCGAGGATCCGCTCCTGCCGCGACTGGTAGGCCCGCCACACCCGGCCGGCCACGGCCCGCCCCTCGGGGGTGAGGTACAGCCGCACGAAACGCTGGTTCTCCTCGTCCCGGCCGCGCCGGAGCCAGCCCTTGCGCTCCAGGCCCGCGGCGAGCCGGCTCACGGTGCTCTTCTCCAGGCCGAGCAGGGTGGCCAGCTCGCCCTGGGCGATGCCACGGGCCGCCAGCAGCTCGACCAGCGCCCTGGCCTCCGACACCGACACCACGGCCGCGTCCGTCGCTGGGTCCGCGCCGCCCCGGGCCGGGCCCACCAGCTGCAGCAGCTGGGTGAGCAGCGGCTCCAGCTCCGCGTCGGATGGTGATGGGTCCACGTGACAGTTGTACCGCACAACTCGCCAGATGATACGGTCTCCGGGTGATAGTTGCGCCCTACAACTCATGGCGCCCGGGCGATCCCTCCGCCAGCGGCGTGCCCCTGCGACCCCTAAGCTCACGGTTGTGAGCAATCAGCGACAGCTGCGCGGGCCGGGCAGCCTCAGCGGGCCGGGGGCCCTGCGCGAGCCGGTCGCGCTGACGGGCACGGTCACCGCCACGGCCACCGATGACACGCCGGTGCCCAGCTGGCTGCCGGACGTCCCGCTCGCCCAGCTCGCCGCCGAGTACGGGCTCAAGCCCAGCGCGGCGCGCCCGCCGGCCCTGGCCTACCTCCGCCAGCTGTGGGGGCGGCGGTATTTCATCGTGGGCTTCGCCACGGCCCGGAACGTCGCCATGTACACCGAGGCGCGGCTCGGCCAGCTGTGGCAGGTGCTCACCCCGCTGCTGAACGCCGCGGTCTACTACCTGATCTTCGGCGTGATCCTGGACACCAAGCGCGGGGTGCCCAACTTCATCGCCTTCCTGGTCGCCGGGATCTTCGTCTTCAACTTCACCCAGCGCTCGTTCATCATCGCCTCGCGGGTGATCAACGACAGCCTGCCGCTGATCAGGGCGCTGTACTTCCCCCGGGCCTCGCTGCCGCTCGGCTACGTCATCATCGAGCTGCAGCAGCTGCTGCTCTCCTACGTCGTGCTGATCGTGATCGTGCTGGCCACCGGGGAGCCGCTGACCTGGTACTGGCTGCTCGTGCTGCCGGTGCTGGTGATGCAGACGCTGTTCAACGTCGGGTCGGGGCTCATCCTGGCGCGGGTGGGGGCCGGCCTCGACGACGTCAGCCAGCTGCTGCCGTTCATCGTGCGGACCTGGATGTACGCCTCCGGCGTCATGTTCAGCATCCAGACCCTGAAGACGCTGGCCGGCCATCACCTGCTGAGCAAGGTGCTGATGCTCAACCCGGCGGCGGTCTACATCACCCTGACCAGGAACGCGCTGCTGGAGACCCAGCGGCTGAGCGCCCCTGGCGCCGCTCCTTACAGCCGTGCGCTGTGCGCGCTGTACTACCAGGACCCGCATAAGTACCTGTACTCCGCCAACCCGGCAATCGGGTACTACAGCGCCCACTGTGCCCCGCTCGTCGCCAACAGCGGCCTCTGGCTGGCCGGGGCCGGCTGGGCAGCTGCCACGCTGGTGGCCGGCTTCTTCTACTTCTGGCGGGCGGAGGTGACCTACGGCCGTGGCTGAGCCCATGGTGGTCGTGGACGACCTGCACGTGGTGTACCGGGTGTACGGCGCGGGCGGTGACAAGGGCACGGCCGCCACGGCCCTGATGCGGATGCTCAAGCGGCAGCGGCGGCCGTCCATCCGGGAGGTGCACGCGATCCGCGGCATCTCGTTCGTGGCCTACCGCGGCGACGCGGTCGGCGTCATCGGGCGCAACGGGTCCGGCAAGTCGACCCTGCTGCGCGCCATCGCCGGGCTGCTGCCGCCCGAGCAGGGCGCGGTGTACTCCCACGGCCATGCTGCCCTGCTGGGGGTGAACGCGGCCCTGCTGGACGACCTCACCGGTGAGCGGAACGTAGTGCTCGGCTGCCTGGCCATGGGAATGGACAAGGACGAGGTCAGGGAGAGCTACCCGGAGATCGTCGAGTTCTCCGGGGTAGGCGACTTCATCAACCTGCCGATGCGCGCCTATTCCAGCGGCATGGGCTCCCGGCTGCGGTTCGCCATCGCCTCCGCCAAGAGCCACGACGTCCTGCTCATCGATGAGGCGCTGGCCACCGGGGACGCCGAGTTCCGCCGGAAGAGCCACCGGCGCATCGACGAGCTGCGCGAGCAGGCGGGCACGGTGTTCCTGGTCGCGCACAACCTGGGTGAGATCGAGGAGACCTGCAACCGGGTCATCTGGCTGGAGAAGGGCGAGATCGTGCAGGCCGGGGACGACGTCCCCGGCATCATCGACGCCTATCTGGCCGCCTCCGGCGGCGAGCCCCGCGTCCGCGCCCCCGCACAGGCCTGACCGCCGGCCGCCAGCTCACCGCTCAGGCACGGGCAGGTCTGCTGCCGGGAACGAGAAGACTCGTGGTCACGGCCGCGCGGCAGCCCCGGCCCGCCCGGGCACGGGCGGCGGGGCCGCGTCCGCACGGCGCAGCCGCAGCCGCAGCCGGGTGCCGCCGCTGGGCCGCGAGCTGGCCGACACCTCACCGCCCTGTGCCCGGGCGAGCTGCCGGACGATGTACAGGCCGAGCCCGATGCCGCCGAACCGGCGCCGGTCGCCGGTCTCGCCCTGGACGAACCGCTCGAAGATCCGCTCGTGGTCGCCGGGGGCGATGCCGATGCCGTCGTCGTCGACCGTGACCTCGACCCAGTGACGGGTCGCCCGGGTCCGCACGGTCACCGCGCCGCCGTCCGGCGAGTACTTGATCGCGTTCTCCAGCAGCTGGCCGACGATGATGTCTGTGGCCAGGGCGTCGCCGTAGGCCTCGGGCAGCGCGTCCGGGATGTCCGCCACCAGCGTGTGCCGGTCGGACAGGGTGCGGAACGCCACCGCCGCGCCGCGGACCAGCACCGCCACGTCGAACGGGCCGTTGCGGACGGTGAGCCGGTCGGCGCCCGCCCGCGAGCCGAGCAGCAGCTGCTCCACCAGCCGCCCGAGCGAGCCGGCCCGCTCGGCGATGGTCTGGACGGCGCTGCGGCGCTCGGCGTCGGACAGCTTGTCCCACCGGCTGGCCAGGGTGCTGGCGAACCCCTGCACCACGGTGATGGGGGTGCGCAGCTCATGGCTGGTGGTGGCGAGGAACAGGTCCTTGGCCTCCTCCAGCTCCTTGGCGGCGGTCACGTCGCGGAAGTCGATGACCTGCTCGTCCCGCCCGTTCAGGCCGCTGCACAGGACGTCCAGCCAGCGGCCGCCCGGCAGCTGGTGAGTCAGCTTGGGGCCGCCGGGCGGCGGCACCGGGAACGGCGGCGGCCTGCCGATCACCTCGTCCGCCGCCTTGCCGGTGAGCTTGTGCGCCGCCGGGTTCCACTGCCGGATGAGGCCGTCGGCGTCGAGCACGGCGATGCCGTCGGCGCTCGCGTCGATGACGGCCCGCTCGTGGGCCCGCTGCCGGACCAGCTCCTCAAACGCCATGGCGTTGGACAGGGCGACCCCGGCATGCCCGGCAAGCAGTTCCAGCAGCTCCAGCTCGGCGTGGCCGACCTTGCGGCGGCTGTAGAGCGCGTACAGGCCGCCGTAGGGGCGGCCGCCGACGTGGGACAGGGCCAGCGCGATGGTGTGCAGGCCGGGCAGGGCGGACCAGATCAGGTCGGCGAACCTGCCGCCTTCGCCGGTGGCCATCATCACCGTCCGGCCCGACTGCATGAGCTCGCCGACCAGGCTGGTGGGCAGGTCGCTGGTCCGGCCGCGCAGGGAGGCGGGCAGGCCGTCCATGCTCACCAGCCGCACCTTGTTCTCTTCGATGAGCACGAACCCGCCGGCGTCGGCCCCGGTGAGGTCGCACAGGCTGGCGGCGATCCGGTCGAGGACCGCCTCCAGGTCCCGCTGCGCGTTCATGTCGGCGACCACGTCACCGAGCTTGCGGACCACCCGGGCCCGCTCGGCCAGGTGGTGCCGGGCCGCCTCGTCCTCCCCGGCCCGGTGGCAGACGTTCACCCAGCCGATCACCGCACCCGACCGGTCCCGCAGCGCGCTGGTGTCGATCCGCAGGTCCAGCAGGGTGCCGTCGCGGCGGGAACGCCGGGTGGCGAAGGAGATGTGGCCGCCGGTGCGGACCCGTTCCAGCACCCCGTTGTGCTCGGCCTTGAGCTCCTCCGGGATCATCGCCGGCTCGGTGCCGAGCACCTCGGCGGCGCTCCAGCCGAACATGACCTCGGCGGCCGGGTTCCACAGCAGCACGGTCCGGTCGGTGCTGAAGGCGATGATGGCGTCGGCGGCGCACTCGATGACAGCGCGAGCTGTCGCGTCGATGCGGTCCTGCCCGGCCGCCACCTGCTCTGCCACGCCCTTCATGGTGCCATCGCACCAGCGGGCGGGCGGGGTAAAAGCCGAGGCTGCCCCGGAGTGTCCCTGCTCACAGCCCCGGGCCCGGGGGCTGGCGGTCCGGGCCCGGGGCGCTTGTGGGCTACCAGGCGCGCCAGGTGGCGCGGGGGGTGCCGGCGGTGCCGAGCGCGGTGGCGGTGCCGTTGCTGCTGGTGCTGCCGGACACGGCCAGCACCAGCCCGGACGCGGGGTTGACCAGGCTGACCCCGCCGCCGGCGGGCGTCAGCCGCCACTGCTGCGCACCGGTGCCGTTGCAGGTCCAGATGTCGACCGGGGTGCCGCTGGTGGTGCCGCCGTGGTGCACGTCCAGGCACTTGCCGTGGATCTGGATGGTTCCGTTGGGGCGGACCGTCCAGGCCTGGGCGGCGGTGCCGTTGCAGGACCAGATGCTGACCGTGGTCCCGTTCGAGCTGCTGTTGCCGTTGTCGTTGAGGCACTTGACCGGCAGGCCGGACTGCACCGGCAGGGCGGGCAGGGTCCACTGCTGGTAGGCCTTGCCCGCGCAGGTCACGATCTTGATCCGGGTGCCGTTGGCGGTGCTGCCGCTGGGGTCGGTCAGGCACTTGCCGGACGCCGGGTTGACCAGTTCGCCGCGGGTCTGCAGCCGCCACTGCTGGGCGCCGCTGCCGTTGCAGGAGTACAGGTCGACCTTGGTGCCGCTGGTGGTGCCGCCGTGGTAGACGTCCAGGCACTTGCCGTGGATGCGCAGGGTGCCGTCCTGCACGACGGTCCACTTCTGGGAGGTGCTGCCGTTGCAGGTCCAGATGTCCTGCGCGGTGCCGTTCGCGCTGCTGTTGCCCACGTCGTTCAGGCACTTGCCGGCCAGATTCAGCCGGACCGGGCCGGTGGGGCCCCCGGTGGGCGCGGCGGTCACGGTCCAGGTGAACGCCGCGGACTGGGCCGCGCCGAGGCTGTCACTGGCGGAGACGGTCACGTGGTAGGTGCCGGCCTTGCTGGGCCAGCCGGTGATCAGCCCGCTGTTGCTGATGGCCAGGCCCGGCGGCAGCCCGGTGGCGCTGACCACCGGCTTCTGCCCGCTGGCGGAGTCGGCCACCTGGACCTGGAGGTCCACCGCGGTCCCGGCGACGGTGCTCTGGGCGGCCGGCGGGGTGATCGTGATGGTGCCGTGCACGTCCCAGGTGAAGCTGGCCGATCCGGACGCGGACCCGCTGGCGGCGGTGACGGTCACGCTGCTGCTGCCGGGCTGGGCCGGGGTGCCGGTGATGGCCCCGGTGCCGCTATCGATGCCCAGACCCGCCGGCAGGCCGGTGGCGCTGTAGGTCAGCGTGGGCGCGGGGCTGACCACCAGTGGAGTGACCGGGACGGTGCTGATGGCCGACCCGGCCAGGTCATGCTGGATGCCCGGGTTGAGCAGCGTGATGATGCCGGGGTTGAGCTGGTCGAGGTCGACGTTGCCGGTGATACCGCTGACGCTGCCGGTGCTCGTGTACTGCCAGAGGTTCCAGGTACTCCAGCCGGCCGGGAGGGTGGGGCTGCTGGCGGTGGTCCAGCTCGCCGCCCAGATTGGGGTCTGGCCGAAGATCGTGCTGCCGCCGGTGCAGGTGCTCCACCAGGACGGGTTGGTGTAGATGATCGGGAGCTGGCCGGTCCGCGCCGCGATCTCAGCGCCGAACCGGCTGATCCACGACACCATGGCGGACTGGCTGAGGCCGTAGCACGGGTCGGAACCATAGCTGGGCGGCTGGTTCTCGATGTCCAGCATGATCGCGGGCACGGTGATGCTGTGGCTGGTCAGGAAGCTGACCAGGTCATCGGCTTGGACGACCGGGCTGGCGGAGTACTGCGTGGTGCCGTTGCTGCCGCCGTTGGGGATGGCGAACGCGTACGCCACCGTGGTCAGCCCGGCCTTCGCCGCCGCGGGCAGGTCGGTGACCGCGTAGGGGTTCGTGTAGTAGGCGCCCTCGGTGGCCTTGACGGCCACGAACTTGATGCCGTCGGTCCAGATCGTGCCCCAGTTGATCCCGCCGGTCTGCGACTCCTGGTGGGAGGAGACGTCGATGCCCTGCGGCGCGCCCGTGACCGGCCCGTTGACGGCGGCGGCCTTCGGGCTGTTGATGACCGTCCCGCTGGTGCTGGTGCTGGCGAGCGCGCGGAGCACCTGCGGGGAGTGGGTCTGGCCGGTGTTGGAGCGCAGCCACTGCCCGTGCTTGAGCGGGCCGCCCGCCCTGCCCGCGGTGACCCCGGCGGCGGGCCCCGCTGCCAGCCCCAGCACTCCCAGGGCTGCTGCCACCGCCACAGTCACTAACCCCGGCACGGACCGGCGTGCCCGCATAGCTGATCCCCTCCTGTCCCATGAACACCAATGCCCACTGAATGCTGTCAGATCATGCCAGATTGTGGGCTTTTTTCCGCCGTCCGGCGGATTGGCAGCACAATCGGAACGTCCCGGCCGCGCGGCCCGTTACGGCAGCAGCACGCCCGGGTTGAGCAGCCCGGCCGGATCCAGCGCGTGCTTGATGGCGCGCATCGCGGCGATCTCGGCCGGCGACCGGCTCAGCTGCAGCCACCGCGCTTTGGCCCGGCCGATCCCGTGCTCGGCGGACACCGACCCGCCAT
Organism: Gemmatimonadota bacterium; assembly: GCA_050257395.1. GTDB lineage: Bacteria > Actinomycetota > Actinomycetes > Streptosporangiales > Streptosporangiaceae > JAIRTY01. The sequence goes on from JBLMWU010000127.1 coordinate 21,104, forward strand.
GGGCGGCCGTCAGCCTCAGCACGGCCTCGTCCGCCGCGTCCTCCCCGGGCCCGGGGCCGAGCAGGTTGACGTGCAGGTTCCCGGCGCCGAGGTGGCCGAACACTATCACCCGGCAGGCCGGGCCGGCCGCGGCCCGCACCGCCGGGCCGAGTTCCTCCCGGAAGGCGGCGAGCGCGGCCACCGGCACGGACACGTCGAGCTTGTGCGGGACCCCGGCCGCGCTGATCGCCTCGGTCTGCCGCTCCCGGTAGGCCCACAGCGCGGCCCGGCCCGGCCCGTCCAGCGCCACCGCGGTGTCGTCAGGCAGGCCGGCGGCTGCCAGCCCCCCGGCGGCCGTGTCCTCGTCCCCGGCGACCTCGGCGAGCAGGTACGCGGGGTAGCCGCGGCCCAGCGGCAGCGGCAGGCCGGCCGCGGCCCGCACCAGGTCCATCCCCTCGGCCTCCAGGTACTCGGCCGCGTGCAGGCCGGGCACCGCGGCCCGGATCCGCGCCAGCAGCGCGGCAGCCTCCGCCAGCCCTGGCACCCCGGCCAGCGCCACCGCGGCCGGGGCGGCGGCCGGCCACAGCCGCAGCCGGGCGGCGGTGATCACGGCCAGGGTGCCCTCGCTGCCGGTGAGCAGCCCAGCCAGGTCGTAGCCGGTGTTGTCGGCGGCCAGGCCGGACAGGTGCGACAGCACGGAGCCGTCCGCCAGCACCGCCTCGACCCCGAGCAGCTGGGCCCGGGTGGGCCCGTACCGGATGGTGTGGATCCCGCCCGCGTTGGTCGCGATGGTGCCGCCCACGGTGGCCGAGTCGCGGGCCGCCAGGTCCACCCCGTACGCCAGGCCGGCCGCGGCCGCGGCGGCGTGCAGGTCCGCGATGGTCACCCCGGCCCCGGCCGTCACCTGCCCGGCCAGCGTGTCGACCGGGCCGAGGCCGGTCAGCCTGCGGGTGGACAGCAGCACGGCGGCCGGGCCGGCCGGGACGGCGCCGCCGACCAGCCCGGTGTTGCCGCCCTGCGTCACCACCGGCGCCCGGTGGCGGGCGCAGCACCGGAGCACCCCGGCCACCTCGGCGGCCGAGCCGGGCCGCACCACCAGGGCCGCCTCCCCGCGGTAGCGGCCCGTCCAGTCGGTGGTGTAGCCGGACACCAGGTCCGGGTCGGTGAGGACGTGCCCGTCCCCGACCACCCCGGCGAGGTCGTGAGCCAGCGTGCTCATGCCCAGAGCCTGGCACGGCGGCCCGGGCCGCACCCGGGCACCCCTACTTGAGCAGGCGGGACAGGCGGCGGTCGGCCAGCGGCTTGCCGCCGGTCTGGCAGGTGGGGCAGTACTGCAGCGCGCTGTCGGCGAACGACACCTCGCGCACGGTGTCACCGCACACCGGGCAGGGCTGGCCGGCCCGCCCGTGCACCCGCAGGCCGGTCTTTTTCTCGGCCTTGAGCTCGCTGGCGGCAAGCCCGGCCGACCTGGCGACCGCCTCGTTCAGCGTCCCGATCATCGCCTCGTAGAGGCCGCTCACCTCGTCGGGGGTGAGGCTGGAGGCGAGCTTGAACGGGGACATCTTCGCCGCGTGCAGCACCTCGTCGGAGTACGCGTTGCCGATGCCGGCGATGATCTTCTGGTCCCGCAGCACGCCCTTGATCTGGGTGCGCCGGCCCGCGAGCAGCCCGGCCAGCGCCCCGGCGGTGAACGAGGGGGCCAGCGGGTCCGGGCCCAGGCTGGCGATGCCCGGCACCTCGGCCGGGTCACCGGCCAGATACACCGCGAGCCGTTTACGGGTGCCCGCCTCGGTCAGATCGAATCCCGTGCCGTCAGTGAACCGGAGCCGGAAGGCGAGTGGCCCCTTGCCCGGCCGGGGCGGCTGCGCGGGCAGATCCTCCCGCCAGCGCAGCCAGCCGGCCCGCGCCAGGTGGGTGATGAAGTGGAGCGGGGCACCCTCCCCGGCGGGCGGCACGGTCACCAGGTCCAGGAACTTGCCGTGCCGCGCCACCGCGCTGACCTGGCGGCCGCGCAGCTCCGCCGGGTCCGGCCGGTACGTCTTGAGCACCGAGATGGCGGCGCTGTCCGCCCGGTCGATGACCTTGCCGGCCGCGTGCTCGCGCAGGAACACGGCGAGCGATTCCACCTCGGGAAGTTCCGGCACAAGTTCGATTGTGCCCTGTCCGGGCGGCTGCTCCCACCGTTGGCCGGCCGGGGTGCGGCGATCCGCTTGGCAGCGCGTGGGCAGTAGGGCAAAGTGCGGGTACTGCTGCGTGCTGGCTGGCTCAGTTGCTTAACACAAACTAACGTAGATTGCGGGAACCTCTCCGGGAGCGGACGATGGATCTCACAGGGACGTGAACCGATGGACCAGGCAGACCCCTACCCCCCGCCGGGACAGCCTGACCGACCGGCTCGGCCCGCCCGCGACGAGGACCCGCAGCGGCACCAGGAGCCGGCCGGCGCGCTGGATCATCCGGTCGTGGCCGGCTATGACGGCTCGGCGTCGAGCCGCCACGCGCTCGCCTATGCCGCCGGGATGGCGCGGCGGCTCGCCCGGCCCCTGCTCGTCGTCTACGTCACCCAGCCAGGGATCTTCTGCGAGCCGATGACCGGCCAGGTCATCGGCGCGACCCGGGACCGCGAGGAGACCGAGCGGTGGCTGCTCGCCGAGCTGGACGACGTGTGCGACCGGACCGGCATCGACGTCCGGGTGGTGACCCGGCGCGGCAGCCCGGCCCGCGAACTCGCCGCCGCCGCCGATGAGTCCAGCGCCGACGCCCTGGTCATCGGGGCACCAGGCCATTTCTGGCATCACGTCGCCGGGTCGGTGCCCGGCTGGCTCGCCCGGCACGCCCACTGCCCCGTAATCGTCGTGCCGTAATTTCGGGCCCTCGCTCGCCTCCGGGCCGCTCGAGCCCGCCGTCTTCCCTCCTCGCTCCTCGCTGCGCTCGTCGCTCGTCAGTCCAGACGGCG
>JBLMWU010000128.1:0-37010 GCA_050257395.1 Gemmatimonadota bacterium
CCCGGCCACCGGCGGCAACAGCCCGGCCGGCGCCGCGGGCGGCGGGTTCGTCCCGCCCGGCGGCGCCGCTGGCGGGCTGGCGGCGGGGCAGGTCACCCCCGTGCTGCCGGGCGCCGGCATGGCGCCCGGGTCCGCGGGGATGCCGGGGTCGCCGGTCATGCCGGGCGCTCCCGCCGGGCCGGGCGCCCCCGCCGGGGGGCGGAAGCGGCGGCGCTGGCTGGTGGCCGTGCTGGCGACCGTGGTGGCGCTGGGCCTGGCCACCGGCCTGCTGATCTGGGCGCCATGGGTGCCGCCGCCGGTGCTGCGGCCGGCCGGGCTGGCCGCGGGCTCGGCCACCACCAGCTCGGTGTCGTTCCGCTGGTCCGGCCCGGCCACCGGGCCGCTGCCGGACAAGTACCTGATCCTGCACAACGGGCAGGTGATCGGGTCGGTCCGCGGCACCGTGACCTCCTACCAGATCTCCGGATTGGCCCCGGCCAGCGACTTCGCCTACCAGGTGGCGGCGGAACGGGGCGGCAAGCGGTCCCGGCCGTCCGCCCGGCTGCTGCTGACCACCGTCACCCCGCCGGTGTCGGCGGCCCGGCTGGACGGCGCCTGGACGGTCACCCTCAAGATCCTCCAGGGCCGCGACACGCTCAGCGGCCACCCGCCGAAGATCTGGACCGAGGGCTGGACCACCAGCCCCAAGTGCCCGTCCGGCCCGTGCAGCGTCAAGCTGACCGGAACCCTCAACGGGCACCCGTTCAAGGCGAACCTCAAGCGGTCCGGCGCGCTGTACCGGGGCACGACCCACGCCGGGGTGATCCCGTGCGGCGGCAGCGGCGGCGTCAGCATCCCGAGCACCTCCACCATGATCTTCAAGATCAGGGTGAGCGACGCGGGCGTGACCGGCAGCGCCTGGACGGCCAGCTCGTGGAAGGGCAGCCTGGTGGTGAACTCCCCCTACGTCAGCTCCGGCAACTACTTCTGCAACGCCTCCACGCTCGTCTTCGCGATGTCCGCCACCCCGTGATCACGCGGGCGGGGCGGTCAGCAGGCTGAGCTCGCCGGACGCGATGGACACGCTGACGGTGCGCGCGGCGGTGCCCGCGTGCGGGATCGCGACGCGCAGGTACCCCGAGCTGACATGCCGGGCCACCTGGTAGACCACGTGGCCGGGCAGCCACACCGTGGCCTGCGCGGCCGTCAGCGCGATGGTCAGCTGGCGGGGCGGCGCTGCGAAGCTGGCGCTCAGGTGCCCCGACGTGATCGCGGCTGTCAGCACCGGTGAGCGCAGCCCGGTCGCGGTCACGTCGGCGCGGCCCGCGGTGATCCGCAGCGGCCCGGTCACGCCGGTCACCACCACCCGGCCCGACGGCTGGGACAGCGTCGCCGCCGTGCCGCCGGGGACGGCGAGCCGGTAGTCCTCGCCGCACGGGCTGGCCGCCGCGCACCGGTAGGACAGGGTCAGCAGCCCGGTGCGGTCGAGCTGGGCCTCGCTGACCGGTGCGTGCCCGCGCCAGTGCAGGGTGCCGGTGAGCGTCACCTGCCCGGCGGTGCTGCTGACGATGGTCAGCTGGCCGGGCACGCCCTGGAAGTCGACCGCGGCGACCCGGCTGACGGCGACCGTGACGGGCCTGCTCATCACCTTCGGGCCGGGCGGGTCCGGACGGCCCGCCGCCCCCAGGCCGGCCAGGCCGCCCGGGACCACCCCGGCCGCCACCAGGGCCACCGCCACCACGATCGTGATCATCAGCGCCACCAGCGCGGCGACCGGCACCCGCCGGGTGCGCGGCGGCGGCCCGGGCGGCCGGATCCGGATGGGCTCGGTCTGCCGGATCGGTTCCCGTTCCCGGGCGGGGCGCCGCTGCGGGAGCGGCTCCGGCTGCCGGATCAGCGGGTACGGCGCGGCCTGCTGCGGCGAGCCGTCCTCGTGGTGCCAGGTCTCCGCGTGCTGCCGCGCGCCCTGGTGGTCGCCGGCTTCCCCGTGCCGCGGGGCATCCTGCGGAGGGTGCCCGTTCTGCTCAGGCCGGGCATGCTGGTGAGCCCGGGCTTCGCCGGGATGGCGGGCGCCCCCGGGGCGGCGCGGGAGCGGGGCGGCCGGCGGGACGGCGCCGGTCGGCGGCGGGACTGCGGCCTGCGGCGGCACCGGCGGCGCAGGCTCGGGCGGCTGGGCCCGCGGCGGGGACGGCGCCGGCGCCGGAGCCGGCGCTGGCGGGAGGAACGACGGCGCCTGGCCCGGCGGCCCGGATGGTGGCGGAGACGCGGCCGGCGCCGACCGCTGGAACCATGCGCTCGGCCGGGCCGCGGGAGCCATCGCCGCTGACGGCTCGGAGGGCTCCCGCGCCGGCAACGGCGCCGGCACCGTAACCGGCGGCCGCAACGGCTGAGCCGGCGCGGCCGTGACCGTCCCGGCCCCCGGTCCCGCGGACACCCCGGCCAGGACCGGCTCCCCGGGGCCCGCCTGTCCGCCGATCGCCAGCCCGAACCTGGCCACGTCGGCGGCCAGTTCGGCGACGGTCGCGGCGGCCGGGTCCCCGGTGCGGGTGAACCCGGTGTTGGTCTCGTGGCACCACCCGCAGTCCCACATCTGGTGCCACTGCTGGGCCGCGGCCACGTGGCTGACCAGGCCGCATACTGAGCAGCGCCGCAGGAACCAGGACCGGCTGCACTGACAGCAGCGCCAGTACCCGGGGCCCAGGTCCGATGCCTCACTCGGCCGCCGGCACTCCGGGCAGGGCACTTCCATGGCCTTCGCGTCCACGAACCGGATGCTGTCATCCCACGGCCCGGATCGCCCCGGCGGCGGGGACGCCGTAACCCTTCCCTAATACTCTGCCGCCCCGGTCCCGGGCGCTCCCCCGGGCCGGGCCGGCACGGGCGGCTGCCCGCCAGAGCGGGTACAAGGCTGAAGATGAGCATCAGCAACGGCGCCGGGCAGGAGCCCGGCTGGGACCGGCTGCAGATGGTCCCCGGCCGGGTGACCCCCGAGGGGTCGCCGTTCCCGCCGATCGGCGAGTACGGGTTCCTGTCCGACTGCGAGACCACCGCCCTGGTGGCGCCCAGCGGCAACGTGGAGTGGCTGTGCCTGCCGCGGCTGGACTCACCCAGCGTGTTCGGGGCGATCCTGGACCGCGCGGCGGGCGGGTTCCGGCTCGGCCCGGAAGGCGTGACCGTCCCGGCCGCCCGGCGGTACATCCCGGGCACCATGGTGCTGGAAACCAGCTGGGGCACCCCGGCCGGCTGGCTGATCGTGCAGGATGCGCTGCTCATGGGCCCGTGGCACCACGAAGGCGAGCTGTCGCGCACCCACCGCCGGACCCCCACCGACTACGACGCCGCCCACGTCCTGCTGCGGACCGTGCGCTGCGTGACCGGCCAGGTGCAGGTGACCTTCGACTGCGAGCCGGTCTTCGGCTACGGGCGGCACCGGGGCACCTGGACCCACTCGGGCGAGGCCTACCATCAGGGCGTCTGCCGGGCGCCCGACCCGGACATCGGGGTCTGGCTGACGCTCACCACCGACATGCGGCTGGGTTTCGAGCACGGCCGGGCGATGGCCCGGACGCTGATGCACGAGGGCGAGACCCGCTTCTGCGCCCTGTCCTGGAGCGAGCACGGCCCGCCCGGGACCTACGAGGAGGCCAAGCGCCGCCTCGACTGGACCGCCCACCACTGGCAGCACTGGCTCGCCCGGGGCCGGTTCCCCGACCATCCGTGGAGCCGCTACCTGCAGCGCAGCGCCCTCACCCTGAAGGGGCTGACCTTCGCCCCCTCCGGCGCGCTGGTGGCGGCGGCCACCACCTCGCTGCCCGAGCTGGCGCACGGCGAGCGGAACTGGGACTACCGCTACTGCTGGCTGCGCGACTCCGCGTTCACGCTGTGGAGCCTGTACACGCTCGGCTTCGACTGGGAGGCGGGGGACTTCTTCTGGTTCCTGTCCGACCTGGCCCAGCGCGACGACGAGCTGCAGGTCATGTACGGGGTGGACGGTGAGCGGGACCTGCCCGAGCAGATCCTGGACCAGCTGACCGGCTACGACGGCGCCTACCCGGTGCGGATCGGCAACGCCGCCCACGCGCAGCGCCAGCACGACCTGTGGGGCACCGTGCTGCAGTCGATCCGCATCCGGCTGGGCAGCTGGAGCCGCCTGGACGACCAGATCTGGGCGGTGGTCAAACGCCAGGTCGGCTGCGTGCTCACGTACTGGCGGGAACCGGACTACGGCTTGTGGGAGATGCGCGGCCCGGCCCGGCACTTCACCTACTCCAAGCTGATGTGCTGGTCAGCCGCCCAGCAGGGCGCCGACGCCGCGGCGGCCCGCGGTGAGGAGACGCTGGCCAAGGCCTGGCGCGAGGAAGCCGGGCGGATCCGCGAAGACATCCTGGCGCACGGGGTGGACGAGCGCGGGGTGTTCGTCCAGCACTACGGCAGCACCGCGCTGGACGCCTCGCTGCTGCTGCTCCCGCTGATCGGGTTCCTGCCGCGCGGCGACCCCCGCATCCGGGCCACGGTCCTGGCCATCGCCGACGAGCTGACCCTGGACGGGCTCGTGCGGCGCTACGACACCGGGCAGACCGACGACGGCCTGCCGCACGGGGAGGGCTCGTTCACGATCTGCTCGTTCCTGCTCGTGTCCGCCCTGTGCGAGATCGGGGAGACCGGGCGGGCCCAGCAGCTGTGCGAGAAGCTGCTGTCGCTGGCCAGCCCGCTGGACCTGTACGCGGAGGAGATCGACCCGCGCACCGGCCGGCAGATGGGCAACTTCCCGCAGGCGTTCACCCACCTCGCCCTGATCAGCGCCGTCGTCCACGTGATCCAGGCGCAGCAGTCCCCCGACCCCCCGACGGCATTAGTGATGGCGGTGAGCCGGTATGGCCATGCATCTCCCGCTCGAGGACGTCCGCGTCATCGACCTGACGGTCGCCCGGGCCGGGCCTACCTGCGTTCGCCAGCTCGCGGACTGGGGGGCCGACGTGATCCGGGTGGAGCCGCCGGCCGGGACCGGCTCCGGGGACCCGGCCGGGTACGGCCGCCACGACAGCGACTTCCAGCAGCTCCACCGCAACAAGCGGTCGCTGTCGCTGAACCTGAAGGCGCCCGGCGGCCATGAGGTGCTGATGCGGCTGGTGGACACCGCGGACGTGCTCATCGAGAACATGCGGCCGCCGGTCAAGGACCGGCTGGGTTTCGGCTACGCCACCGTGCACGCAAGGAACCCGCGGCTGGTGTACGGGTCGATCTCCGGCTTCGGCCAGGACGGCCCGTACGCCGGCCGGGGCGGCGTGGACCAGATCGCCCAGGGCATGGGCGGCCTGATGAGCGTGACCGGGCAGCCGGGCAGCGGGCCGCTGCGGGTGGGCATCCCCGTGTCCGACCTGGCCGCCGGCCTATACCTGGCCATCGGCGTGCTCGCCGCCCTGCACGACCGGGAGCGCACCGGGACCGGCCGCTGGGTGCAGACCTCGCTGCTGGAAGCGATGATCGCGATGATGGACTTCCAGGCGGCCCGGTGGACCGTGGACGGGGAGGTGCCGGGCCAGGCGGGCAACCACCATCCGATGGGTGTGCCGATGGGCTGCTTCGCCTCGGCCGACGGCCACGTCAACATCGGCGGCCCGGCCGGGCGGCTGCTGCGGCGGCTGTGCGAGGTGATCGGCCTGCCGGGCCTGCCCGACGACCCGCGGTTCGACACGGCCGCCAAGCGCTCGGCGAACCGGGAGGAGTTCAACGCGCTGGTCGGCGAGCGGCTGCGCACCCGGACCACGGCCGAATGGGTGGCGGCGCTGAACGAGGCGGGGGTGCCGTGCGGGCCGGTCTACCGGATGGACGAGGTGTTCGCCGACCCGCAGGTGCGGCACCTGGGCATGACCGCCCCGGTGGAGCACCCGGCGCTGGGGCGGCTGGATATCCTCCGCAACGCGGTCCGGATGACCGGGGCGCCGGCCTCGGTGCGGGCACCGAGCCCGGGCCTTGGCGGCCACACCGATGAGGTACTCACCGAGCTGGGCTACCCGCCCGCGGAGGTCGCCGCCCTCCGCGGGCAGGGCGTGATCTGAGAGGAAGCGATGACAGCGACTCCGGCTTCCCTCCGCGACACCGGCACCAGCCAGCTGTTCGCCGAGGTGGACGGCGGCGTCGCCGTCGTCACCTTCAGCAACCCCGCCAAGCACAACGCGCTGACCGCGGCCATGCGCGACGCCCTGCCCGGCCTGCTGGCCGCGCTGCAGGCCGACGGCGGCGTGCGGGTCGTGGTGCTGACCGGCGCCGGGGACAAGGCGTTCATCTCCGGCGCCGACATCTCCGAGTTCGGCGAGCGGCGCACCGACCCGGCCGCCCGGGCGGACTACGACGCCTCCTGGGAACGGGCCAACCGGGCCTGGCAGGCCCTGGACAAGCCGGTCATCGCCATGATCCGCGGCTACTGCATCGGCGGCGGCCTGCTCACCGCCCTGCAGGCCGACATCCGGATCGCGTCGGAGGACAGCCAGTTCGGTGTGCCGGCCGCCCGGCTCGGGCTGGGCTACCGCTTCCCCGGCGTGACCGCCCTGACGGAGCTGGCCGGCCCCGCCCGGGCCGCGGAGATCCTCTTCTCCGCGCGCCGGTTCCCGGCGGCCGAGGCGCTGCGGATGGGCCTGGTCAACCGGGTCGTCCCAGCCGCGGACCTGCGGGCTGAGGTGATGAGCCTGGCCGCGGACATCGCCCGCAACGCGCCGCTCACCGTCGCCGCGTGCAAGGCGGCGATCCGCGAGGCCGGCCGGCCCGCGGGCCAGCGGGACCTGACCCGGGTGGAGGCCATGGTCGAGGCCTGCTTCCGGTCCGAGGACTACCGGGAGGGCCAGCGCGCCTTTGCCGAGAAACGCCCGCCGGCCTTCACCGGCCGCTGACGGTGACCGCCGTTCTCCTCGTCCACGGCGGGCTGTGGGAGGACATGGACGCGGCCCGGTTCTGGCGGGCCACCGGCATCGAGGCCGGGCTGCGGCGCCCCGCAGACCATCGACGCCCTGCCCGGCGGGCAGAGCCGCGCTGCGTCGCCGACCGGGAACTCGCCGCCCTGGTCATGCCCGCCGCCGTCCTGCCCTCAGCCCTGCCGAACCCAGCCCACCAGCGCCGCACTGCCAGCGCGCTGCCGCGCCTCATCCCCCGAATGCGCGAACTGCCCGGCTGCCCGGAGCCACCCGCTCCGCCTTCCCCCTCCACCGGGACCAGTTCCTGAACACGATCGCTGGCCTCACCGCAGCCTGACAAGACGGCGCGACCATTGCTCTTCCCAACTCCTCGGGACCTGCTTCTGGCACAAGCCAGAGGACAGAGCAAGAGCGGTCTGATGACAAAGCTGCGCCCAACTCTGCCTCGATACGTGCAGTTTCCATCAGTGATCCCGGAAGCTTCCCAACGGATAGTGATCTTGAGTTCCCGGCACAGAGCCGTTCCTAGTATTTGCGGGAGGACGGACTCAGAACAGGAGGACGATCTGAACCATAGCAGGAAAGGATACGTCGTCGACCAGGATCGAAAGTGGCCCACCGTGGCCGAGGCCCAGGATCTCAAGCTTAAAACCGTCATCTGCATCGTGCAGAACGATTACGCCATGAACGAGACGGATTGATCCCTTGTACATCACCAGGGGAAGTGGTGCAGTCGGTTCACCTCTCCAAATCTCAAATTCGACGTCGCCTTCAACCGACGGCAGCACCGCGAACAGCACGGAATCAACGCCCGCGCTCACGCGGGATACTGAGGGATCCCAGTCCTCGTGTGTTTCTTTGCTCTCCACATCGCGCAAGAAGACGCATCCGTGATCCACCGGAGCCGTCAGCGCCCGGATCTGCCCACCCATCATCAGTCATCACTTCTCGTGCGAGCACGCCACCCGCAGGTAGGGACCGCCCTCTGGGACAGGCAGCAATCCGGACCATCGATGCGACAGCTTAGCCTGTCTTCATGGGCCAGTGGGACGAAGAACAGCCGCCTCCCCGACCAATCTGTTAAATTCGAGTGAGTCTAGCGGCGGACCCTTCAGCATCTTAGCGATCAATCTGCGCAGGAATACGAGCGCCCTTGCCATCTCCGGATCATTGACGATTTCCCTGTCCCAATGATTGTCGCCATACGTCCGAATGACATCGGAATCCCGGTCTTCCATCCATACGATAAGCGGGTCGAGAGCGGAGTGGATCACCCTTGAATCCGGGCGATCGCTGACTGACGCCGCAGCAAGGCCCGCATCCGCACAAATGAGAGCGTCCTGCGCATAGGTACGCCACGGATGCTCATCTGGAACCCTGACCATCAGCAGATTCCTCATCTGATGATGATCCGAGGTTTCAGCGGACCCCGTGGCGAATGCCTCAACCAGGTCAATCGCTAAAGGCAGCTCAGGAACTGTCCACCTGTGTTCGCTCCGCTCCTCGACCCGGTTGAGCAGCGGAGCGAGCGCCCTGGCACAAACACCGAATATTGCGGCTTTACTGCGTGGCGGGAGATTATCGATGGCTATCGCCAGCTGTCTAATCTCGAAACGCAAGCCGGTAGCAGAGTCATTCATCCGTGAACGATTCCCAGCCTGTCCATTTGACCCGCACAGTCATGCCACTCCGGGCCGCAAGGGAGCTGGGCGTCAGTGCCGACTCGCCTGAGCGGGAACAACGAGTACCGATTGTCTGCCATCAGGTTTTCTTCCGCATCATTGCCCGCAATACTTGGCACGCGCCGAATCCCAAATTTGAGATTCTCATTGAGGACATCTAGCATTTCTCGCTGCCCAGGATCCCAAGCGTCGCTCGATGCAGCAGTCAAGTTTCCTGCCTCGTCTTGGCCGACTGCGAATACTCGCTGATTCCGTGCTTGCGGAGAGACCCCTGCCTCACGAATCTGTTTCGCGAAGCCGCTCAGCCTTGCGACGTCACAATACGGGTTCGCATTGTGGACGAGGATAGCAGTGGTGGCGGCTTGGAGGTAGAAGTCGTGGTCGATGGGGATGGTGAGATCCCACATCCAGCCGGAGTCGGCCACAGGGCGGTTGCCGCCGACGGCGGTGGCGATGCTGCCGGATGGTGTGCGCAGGTGGGTGGCATACCGGAGTGCTGCGGCCTTCACCCATCGGTGCGCATCCGGAGTCCAGAACAGGTGGTTGCTGGTGGTGTGGATGACGGCGGTGTGGCCGCCGGTCTTGACGGTGAGGTTGTAGAGGTTGGTGTCGTGGTGGACTAGGACCGCCGCGACCGGGCGGGCCTGGTTCTTGCCAGTGCGGGTGTCGCTGGCCAGGACCTTCTGGCCGATCCGCAGGGATGAGATCGGGACCGCCCTGCCCGAGGCCAGCACCACCCGGGTACCGGCGGAGAAGCTCTCACCACCACAGGCGGCCGCGCCGCCGGGCATCAGGGCGCCGAAGGCCGCGCCGGCGGTGGCCCCGCTCTGGGCGCCGGCGACCGTGGCGTGTACGAAGCCACTGGCCGAGCATCTGCTGCCCGACAGGCAGCCACCGGCGTAACTGGCGGCGCCCGTCACCCCGCCCGCGGCTCCGCCGGCCACCGCGCCGACGGCCGCGCGCTGCAGCACGCCCGGCAGGACGCGCCCCACCACGCTTTCGGCCAGGGCACCGCCCAGACCTTCCCCGATCCCCGCGCCGAGCGCGCCGCCGAGCGCGCCCACCCCGGCAGAGACCAGCGCCCCGCCGAGCGAACAGTGGGAGCTGCACGACATGCCGTAGGACACCAGCCCGCTGACCGCGCCCGCGGCCGCGCCGCAGCCGACGCTCCCGACCCCGGCGGTCAGGAACATGCACCCGCCGAACACCGCGATCCCGGCGGCGGTCGACACGATCGCGGCCGCATGGTGCTTGACATACGTGCCCACCGCCGTAGCCGCGCTGGCCACCAGGTGCCCCGCGGTCTTCACCAGAGCAACCGCTCTCCGGTATTTCTGCACCGCCCAGGTGGTGACCTTGTGCACTTGCTGCTGGCCCCAGGACACGAGCTGTCTGCCCGCCGCACGCGCCTGGTTGATGCCCCTAGCGGCAGCGTCGTAGACCGAAGCTGGCAGCACACTCTTGGCGAGGTGGCTGATCCTCGAGCCCACCGCGTGCACCAGCCGCATGAGGGTCCGGCCGGGATTGCGGATCAGCCCGGAAATGACGTGGCTGGCGGCGCGTTTGATGCGGTGGTAAGGACTGACCACATAGTGGTTCCAGGCACTGGTCGCGGCGTGCCAGGCACAGCCCCACCATCCGCTGCACGACGGAGCCGGCCGTGGCGGCGGGGCGTAGGTGCGGCGGACCGGCAGATGGCGGTACCCGCCGCCGCCGGGGTCGACCAGCATGTGCCCGGTGGGGTCGGTGCCGATCATGGGGTTGTCGGCGACATAGGCGAACGGGTTGGCTGCCGCCGGGTCGGGCACGGGGCTGACGTCGACCGTGTCCTTGCTGGTGAACTGGCCGATGCCGGGGGCGTACCAGCGGGCGCCCATGTGAACCTGGCTGGTGGACGGGTCGGTGAACCCGGACTGGTAGCCCAGGTGACCGGCCAGCGCGGAGGACGCGGTGACGTTGCCGAACGGGTCGTAGGTGGCCGACCCGGCCAGCGACGCACCCGCAGGCGTGAAGTCGCCGACCACGTCGGTGTGCCCGTCAGCCCAGGCGAGATCACCCTGGCCGGCCGCGCCGACCGCGGCAAGCCCGCCGCCAGGGTCGTAGGCGTAGTGGAAGGCGCCGTCGGAGGCGATCTGGCTGCCCGGCCCGGCGTAGCTGAACGTGAACGGCCCGGCCGCGCCGGAGGCGGTCAGCATCCGGCCGAGCCCGTCGTAGGAGTAGGTCTGCCCGGCCGAGGTGATCGCCTGCCCGTAGGCGTCGCTGGTGGAGGCAGCCGAGCCGGCGGCCGCCATGGTGCCGCGGGCGGTGTAGGAATACGGCGTGGTCACGTTGCCGCTGGTGGTGCTGGTCAGCTGGTCGCGGGCGTCGTAGGCCAGCGTGGTGCTGCCGTTCTGGGTGAGGTTGCCGGCCTTGTCGTAGCCGTAGTTCATAGTGGCCGTGCCGTTGTTCCACGAGGTGAGCCGGTTGGCGTAGTCGTAGGTGTAGGTGTTCGACGACGCGCCGGCGAACCCGGTGGTGTTCTTGGATGTCAGGTTGCCGCTGAGGTCGTAGCCATAGCCGATGGAGGCGACCGTCGTGCCGCCGGAAGTCTTGAGCGTGTCGGACTGGAGCCGGTGCAGGTTGTCGTAGGTGAAAGACCGGGTGTCGTTGCCGGCGCCGTAGGAGATCTGCGAGACCTGCGACATGTTGTTGTAGGAGTACGTCGCCGTGGCACCGGACAGCGGGTCGGACATCGTCGCCGGCCGGCCCACGTTGTCATAGGTGTAGGACGTCGTCCCGGCGGCGTCGCTGACCGAGGCGACCTGCCCGTCGCCGTTGTAGGCGAACGAGGACGAGCCCGCGCTCCCCGTAGCGGTCAGCGGCAGGCTCCGGTCGTTATAGGTGAACGAAGCACTCGTGGCCGGAGCCGCCCCGGCCGCGGACGTGGCGGCGGTGAGCATGTTCCCGGCGTGGTCGTAGGTGTAGCTGCGGGTGGCGGTGGCCGTCTCGGCGCCGCTGCCAGACTGGCCGGTCAGCCGGTTCATGCTGTCGTACGTATCGCTGATGCTCACCCCGCCGGGCTGGGTGAGGGTGGCGAGGTTCCCGTTGGCGTCGTAGGCGGCCGTGAAAGTCCCCTGGGAGGCGTTGGGGAACGCGGCAGTGGCCGGCTCGACCCTGGACTCTGGCAGGTTCCAGGAGTTGTACGTGGTCCACCAGTTGTGCCCGTTCCCGTCGGTATAGAGCGTGCGGTTCCCGGCGGCGTCGTACTGGAAGGCAGTGGTGATGGACGAGGTGTCCGTCACCGGCTGGCTTTCGCTGGCGAGGACCCCGGTCGGGTCGTAGGTGTAGGTGGTGGTGTGGTTGCGGTAGTCGGTGGAGGAGAGGAGATTCCCGTCGCTGTCATAGACCGAACTGGCCGAGCGCAGCACGGCGCCCGTGGGCGACAGGTCCGCCTGGCCGGTCTGCCGGCCGGCTTCGTCGAAGGTCCGGGTGCTCTGGGTGCCATCAGGGTTGGTGACCGAGACCTGCCGTCCTGCGGCGTCGTAGCCATACTGGGTCTTGTTGTTCGCCGCGTCAGTCTCGCTGGTCTTCTCCCCGGCCGCGTCGTACCCGTAGTTCATGACCACCCCGGCCGGTGACTGCTCCTGCGAGAGCCACCCGTTCGGGTTGTAGGTATCGGTGGTCGTGTAGCTGGCCGTGGTGTTGTTGCCGGGGCCGGTGTAGCGGTCCACCTGGGTGGAGGTGAGCTGGTTGCCCAGGTAGCTGTAGGTCGCGTCGGTCACCGCGCCGGTGGGGCCGGTCTGCGAGAGCTGGTCGCCGTTGAAGTCGTAGGTGTACGAGGTCACCCCGCTGTCCGGTGCCTTCACGGACGTGAGGTCGCCCAGCTGGTCGTAGCTGTAGGTGGTCTGGTTGCCCAGCGGGTCGGTCTGCGAGGCGACCTGGCCGAGGCTGTTGTAGGTGGTCAGGCTGGGCTGGGTGATCGAACCCGATCCGCCCGGCGGGGTGTAGGGCGGCTGGGTGACCGAGACTGGCCGGTTCTCCGGGTCATAGGCGGTGGTGGTGACATTGCCGTTGGCGTCGGAGGTCTCCGTCGGCTGGCCGAACGTGTCGTAGCCGGTCATGGTGACCGGGCTGACCATCGTGACGCTGCCGCCGTAGATCTGGGTGGGCACCGGCGGCTCGGTGGTGACGGCGGGATTCCCGGCTTCGTCGTAGGAGTAGTAGGTCGTGTTGCCGTTGGGGTCGGTCATCGACTTGGGCAGGCCCCGCTGGTCCAGCGTCCAGCTGGTGGTCAGCTTGTTCGCGGTGCTGGCGGCGCCGTCCCGGCCATTGCTGTAGAGGGCGCTGATCTCCGAAGGCGACAGGACCCGCTGGTAAACCTGGACGTCGGAGACCGACCCGTTGACCCAGTCCGCGGCGCTGCCCTTCCACAGGTCATGCCCGATCACCAGGCCGCCGGTGGCCGCGAAAGGCGTGAGGTCGGTCGCCGTTGCGGTCTGCGCCGCGCCGTTGACATACAAGGTCAACGTTCCCGTGCTGGCGTTGTAGGTGCCCACGAGGTGGGTCCAGGTGCTGGTCTGCGCCGCGGAGTCAGAGTGGGCGATGGCCCGGCTGGGGCTGGTGGAGGTGTCGGTGGTGGTCCGGTCGAACTCCCACTGCCCGGTGTCGTTGGCGAACTGCAGCCGGAACCCGTCCTCGGTCTTGCCCGGCTGGGAAACATATCCCTGATAGCTGGCGGTGCTGGGCAGGTACACCCAGGCCGATACCGAGAACGAACCGGTCGTGTCCAGCACCGGCCCGGCCGTGGTGATCTGCGAAGACGACCCGTTGAACGACGCCGCCCCGCCCGACCAGGTCACGTTGGAGGCGGTGCCGGTATTGCCGATCCCGGACGCGTCCGGGACGGTGGTGCCGCTGGTCTGGTCCAGGCGCCACCAGCCGTCAGGGTTGCCGCCGCCGTGCACGTACTCGGCCTCGGAGGTGACGTTGCCCATCCGGTCGTAGCCGTAGCTCGTGGACTGCGCCGGGGTGCTGCTGCCCGGCCCGGTCAGGGTCTGATTGGTGACCTGGTCGTCCGGTGAGTAGGTGTAGGTCGTCGTACGGTCCAGACCCGCCGGATCGAGGGTCTGCGACGTGTTCCGCCCAGCCGCGTCGACGGCGTAGCTGGTGGTGGTGGCGCCATTGTTGGTGACCCGCTGGATCAGCTGGTCAGCCTGGTCGTAGGTGTCGGACTCCTCGGTGAACGACTGCGGCGGGCTGGAATTCGGGTCGCTGCGGGTGACGGTGGCGACCAGGCCGTTGTCGGTGTAGGTGTACGAGGTCACCCAGCCCATGGCATCCGTCACCGACGCCAGCCGCCCCGCCGGGTCGTAAGCCTCCGAGTCCTGCACCAGCGGCGCCGGCGGCTGGGAGCCGGATGGGCTGCCCGTGTAGTTCTGCAGCGTGGTCGTCAGCAAGTGCCCGTTCGGGTCATAGGTGTAGGCCGTCTGGTTGCCGGCCGGGTCGGTCTCGCTCGCCAGGTTCCCGTAGGAGTCGTAGGTGTAGGAGGTCTTCGCGTTGGCCGCGTCGGTATAGGAGGTCTTCTGGTCGTAGCCGTTGTAGGCGTACGACACCGTCCGGGACGCGTCGCCGCCGGTGGTGTCCGCGACCGTCTGGGAGGTGACGTCACCATCGGCGTCGTAGGAGGTGGTGATCTGTGCGGTGTGGACCGCGCTGGTCACCCGGTTGGTGACCGGCGGGTCGGTCTCGGTGACCACCTGCCCCATCGCGTTGTAGGCGTAGGTGGTGGTAAGCCCGCTGGGGAAGGTGTCGGAGACCTCGGTCTTGGTCAGCAGCCGGCCGATGTTGTCGTAGGTGTACTTGGTCACCATTCCGTCCGGGTCGGTGACCTGGGCTATGTCCCCGTTGGAGTAGTACTGCGTGGCGGTGACCGCGTTCCCGGGGCTGGTCACTGTCGCGGGCAGCCCGGCCGGAGTCGTCCCGCCGCCGACCGCGGCCGTGGACGTGGTGGTGTAGCTGGTGGTGGTGGCGCGCCCGTTGGGGAAGCCAGGCACCTGGGGCGTGGTGACCGAGGTCAGGTTGCCGCCGGAGTCGTAGCCGTAGGTGGTCAGGTAGGTTTTGTCGGAGGCCGACGATGAGCCTGGGCCGCGCTCGGTCAGGAGCATGTCGTTGCGCGGATCCGGGGCCAGAGCGGTGCTCGTGTCGTCGGGATAGTACGAGTCGTACGTTGTCGTGCAGACGCTGGCGGCCTGGTCCTGGCAACTGGTGTAGGAGACCTCGTTGCCGCGCACGTCGTGCCCGGTGGTGACGACGTTGCCGTTCGGGTCGGCAGTGGTGTAGACGAACCCGCGGGTGTCGTATCCGTAGCTGGTGGTGCGGCCGAGCCCGTCGGCCTGTGACAGGACGCGGTCCCCGTTCAGCGGGTCCAGCCGGTAGCTGATGGTGTGGCTGCCGGGATCGGTGACGGTCTCGGTCTCCACGGGGGTCAGGCCGCCGGAGTGCTTGGACGCGTTCCACTCGGCGGTGACCTGGTCGGGGGTGAGCTTGGTGTTGTAGAAGGAGACGTCGGAGATGTCGCCGGAGAAGTAATCGACGTGCTTGCTCTGGCCGCTGTAGGGCTCGTTGGGCCAGCTGTTACCGGTCACCCCGACGCCGACGTACTCGTACTGCTGGTTGCCGTTGTTGGTGACGTTGACCCCGGACACGGTGGCGACCCGGCTGCCATCCAGGTACAGGGCCTCATACGTGGAGCCGGCGGCGAGAACCGCGTGGTGCCACTTGCCGTCATCAACGGCCGAACTGGTGGAGATCGGGGCGACGCTGCCGTCCCAGAACTCCCCGTACAGCTTCCCGTCGGTCCCCACATACAGCGCGGGGGTGTAGTAGCTCGAGGCGTTGCCCTGGCTGATGGACTGGTTCTGGTAGCCGAACAGGATGCCGTTCTTGCCGCTGGAAGCCTTGAACCACAGGCTGACCGTCTGATTGCCATCGGCGTCGATCAGCCCCTGCGGCAGGGCCACATAAGAGCTGGTCCCGTTGAACGCCCCGGCGTAGGAGTCGGCGAACGGGCCCGCGTCCCGCAGGGTGACCTGGTTGTAGCTGGCGGTCCCGCCATGGATCTGGTTGGCCGCTGTGGCGCTGCCGGCCGGGTCGGCCAGCCGCCAATAGTCCACCGGGCCCTGGCCGAGCACGGAGGAGACATACACCTGGCTGGACCCGGCGACCGTGGGGGTGTTGAGCTTCCAGATGCCGCCGTTCTCGTCGGTGACCTGGGTCAGCGCCCCGGTCACCGGGTCATAGGACGCCTGGGCGTAGACGCTGCCGGACGGCCGGGTGACCTTGCTCAGCAGGCTGGCTTGGGTGGTACCCGCCTGGTACATGGCGGAGATCTCGGCGGGCGTCAGGCTCTGATCCCACAATGCCAGGTGAGCAAGGGTGCCGCTGAAATACATGAGCTTGGACGAGCTGCCCTGGTTCGGCTCGGCAGGCCAGCTGTTGCCGATGTAGCCGGTGCCGGCGTAGTCGAAGTCCTGGTCGCCAGGCAGGCGGGTGGGCCCGGTCGTGGTCACCGCTGTACGGGTGTCCAGGAACAGGCTTTGGTTGTGGCTGCTCCCCTCACAGGTCAGCACGGCGAAATGCCAGGCACCGTCGTTCACCTTGACGGCGGACTTCATCGGAGCGGCACTGCCGTTCCAGAACTCGCCGTAGAGGTACCCGTCGGTCCCCACGTACAGCGCCGGGGTGAAGTCGGATGCGGTGCCGTTGGTGACGCTCTGGTTCTGGTAGCTGTAGATCACCCCGCTGCCGGTGGTCTTGAACCACACCCCCACGCTCTCGTAGGCGCCCTGGGTCATCAGGTTCGACGGCAGGGTGACGTAGGAAGAAGTGCCGTTGAAGCCCGCCGCGGCCCCGGAAGACCCCGGCAGCGGGCCCGGCTGGCCCAGGGTCACGTTGCTGTAGGTGCCGTTGTCGGTGCCCTCGTTGGCAAGCACCGAGCTGGCCGCCGTCGTCCCGGAGGTCTCATCCAGCCGCCAGTACGAATGCGGCCCGGTGTCCTGGACAGCGGTGGGGAAGGTGGTCCCGGCCGTGTAGGAGTACGCGGTGCACACGGTGGTGCTGGCCGGTGGGCACACCTGCGTCAGCTGATCCCCCGAGTAGGTGTAGCCCCAGGTCAGAGCCGTGGCGGAATTGCCAGCGGCGACCGGGTCGGTCACCACGCCCGCCACGTGCGCGCCTGCACCGGTCCCGGTCCAGGTGAGGTGCAGCGCCCGGCCGGAAGCGGCCGACGTGAGCTGGGCGACCTGGTTCGCAGAGTTGTAGGTGAGGTTCAGGGCCCGTCCGAGCGCATCGGTGACCGAGGTGATTCCGTAGACGCCGCCGCCCAGGGACTGGGTGAACGTGTAGACGGTGTCGTTCTTGTCCGTGAGGGTGAACCCGCCGCCGGTCACCGGGGCGAGGGTCGCATACCGGCCCTGCGGCGCGCTGTAGGTCGTGTCACCGGGGTTCAGCCCGAACCCGACCTGCTGCCCGTCCGGATAAGTGACGACCTGCGTGTCAGTCTCCCCGCTGGAGTCGGTCAGACCCGGGCTGACCTTCGCATCGAGCAGGCTCGACCAGCCCGCCCCGAAGGCGCCGGCCGAGCGCGGATCCAGGCTGTTGTAGAACCGGTCGATCGACAGCGCCGGGCCCACCGTATCCACCTGGGCATCCGTCGCCGAGGTGGTGTAGTCAGGAGCTCCCGGGGCGAACCCGTGCCCGCCGTTCTGCGAGAGCGACGAGGTGACCACCGGCTGCGGCACCGGCGTGGACAGATAGTTCACCGTAGGTTTCGACGGGGCATAGGAGGTGCCGTCGTAGGCCTGCACCGTCCAGTAGTAGGTCTGGTTCCAGGCCAGGTCCTTGTTCGGGATGTTCCAGTCGTTGTCGGTGATCAGCCCTGAGGTGGCCAGTTGCTTGCCCGAGGTGTCGTACACGGTGAACAGGTACTGCAGGCTGTCGCCGTCCGAGTCGCTCGCGTAGGCGCGCAGCTCCTGGGTCAGGCTGGTGGCGTTGTAGTTGTCCGGCGGATAAGTCTGGGAGACCGTCGGCGGCGTCTGCGTGGCCGCCACGACCAGGTACGGCGCGGTGGTGCTGGCCGCCGGTGACAGCAGCTGGCCCTGTGACCCGCCACCTGCTGGTGTGGTCACGGCCAGCGTCACCGGCTGACCGGCTGATCCGCCGAGGGCACTCAGCGGCAGCGCCGCGGTCTGCCACGCCCCAGCGGCCGAGGCTGCGGCAGGCATCGTCGCGGTCGGTGTTGGCGCAGGGGTGGGCGCGGCCGGTGGCGCCGGTATCCCCCTGCCCGCCGCTGCGGTTGCGGTCGCTGCGGCCGTCGCGGTGCCGGCGCCTGGGCTCGGTGCCGGGTGGGCTGCGGGGGTGGGGGTGGCCGCCGGGGCTGGGCTTGCGGCAGGGCTGCTCGCCCGGGGCGCCGCGGCGCTTTCCAGGGAGCTGGCCCTGGGAGCCGGGCTGCCGCTGGCCATGCTCGGGTTGCCGCACACGAGTGGGGTCAGTGACCCTGCCGGCCGCCATGTGCCGCTGCTGGCGGCCGCCGGCGGTCCCGCTGCTGCGGCGGTGGGGTGGGCCAGGACGTCCACGGCCAGGTTCGGCACCGAGCAGCCGGGGACGGTGTTCCCGAACACGTGCAGCGACACCGAGGTGATGTTGTCTTTCCCGGGGAACACCGCCGGGAATGCGGGGAACTGCAGCACGGTCGCCGCGGAGGTCTGCCCATGGCTGAAGCTGCCGGCAGCTAGCAGCTGGCCACCTGGCGCGGCCGGCACCTGCCCGGTCACCGCCTGGGTGGCTGCCTGCCCGGCCCGCGGGGTGGGCGTGGCCAGGTCCAGGCTGGCGGTGACCGGGAAGGCCCGGGCTGGCGCGTTCAGCCAGGAAGAGCCGACGGTGATCTTAACGGCGGTGCCTCCGGAGTAGGGGACGAGTTGGTAGGTGACGGCTGTTGAGATGGCGGGCAGTCCGCCCGCGGAGTGGCTGGAGTCGGTCACGTATGCCGACCCCAGCTGTGCGGCCACGGTCCCGCTGCCGGTAAGGAACTGCACGGCGGCTCCGGCGCTCGCCAGCTGGGCGGTGAGGCCGGTGCCGGTCAGCGGCAGCACCCAACTGCCCGCGGCGGCCGGCCCGTCCAGGCGGAGTGCCAGGCGCAGCCCGGTCGCGGTCGCCGAGGTGGTCACGTCGGTCCCGGGCAGCGCCCCGGCGTAGGACACCCCGGACCCTGCCGCGGCACCTGGCGCCGGTGCTGCGCCGGCCAGGGCCAGCGAGATCTGCTCCCCCGGGCCCAGCCCGAGCGACGCCAGATCAGGGCTGTCCGCCGCTGGCGCGAAACTCGCGGCCAGCGAGTTCGCCCGCTCGTCCCACCGGCCACCGCTGCCCTGGATCAGCGTGGTGTCGATCGGACGCCAGGCCCCGGCGGAGTCCTGGAAGTTGACCGGCGTCAGGTAGATCAGCCGGGACATGCTGCCGTCGGCGTTGCGGTACAAGCTGGAGGTGGCGGTCGAGGAGCCGGGCACCAGCGTGCTGGTCGCCGGGCTGAAGCTCTGCGACCCGTCCCCCGCGTAAGTGGCGCTCAGCCCTCTGCGGGCCGGCGGCTGGTGCACTGCATACGCTGGCAGCTGACCCGGGCCCTTGTGCGGAGCCCGGCCCGCCGCATGCGCGACGGCCCGGGTCGCCGACGCCGGCACCTGATGCGGCCGCCTCGCCGCGGTCCCGGTCTCCTGTCGCGGCACACGCGGAGCGGGCCCCGGGCCGGCCAGCCACGACCGTAATCCCGCTAGCGACGGCAACTGCCAGTGCAGCGGCATCGCGTCCGCCGACGGCCCCCACGCCGCCAGCGGCAGCCAGAACACCAGGGTCAACGCCGCCAGCCGGGCCAGGCGAGACCGCAAACGGCCACCCAGATTACGTGTTAAGGCACGCCAAAATAGGGGCCACCGCCCGCCCATCCCGCCTCCCGCGCCCGCCCAGAAAGATCACCCAGATCGTGACTTGAGACAAAACTTCCGGCAAGACCCAATTTGCGTTAACCGCACCGGGTTTGCCATTTCTTTACTTGAGGCAAGAATTGCTGCAGTGACCGGCAGGAAAGGCCGGCGTTACCACGGGGACAGGTCACCGGGCCTGTGCCAGGCCAGCGGCTGCGCACATGCCTGCACCGGCACAGGCGCAGCCGGCCCGCGGCGAGCAGCCGGCAGCGCCACCTCGCGGAAGGCGCTCAGGTGGCGGCAGCCACCGCCGACGTCACCAGGCTGTCCACGGCCGAGCGCACCGCGCCGGCCGAGCCCGTCAGATCCGCCACGTTCCGGCCTGCTGTCCCACCGCCGACCACGGCGAACCGGATCGCCGGGTACCGGCGGGCGCCGGCCGCCACCGCGGCCGACGGCGCGGGGCCTGCCCCGATGATCACCTTGCACTGCCGGGCCGCCAGGCTCGCCAGGAACGGCGCCGCATCTGCCGCCGTCCCCCCGGTCATGACTGGCAGATACTCCGCCTTGGCGTGAGTGGCCAGCGACGCATCCTCCATCCCCGCCCACACCGTGGCGGCGGGCTGCCCGTTCAGCCCGTGCGCGTCGGTCAGCAGGCAGGCGGTGAACGCCAGGTACTGCCTCGCCCGCGGTGCCGGCGGCAGTGACCGCACCACGGCGAGCGCCACGCACGCGGCCACCAGCACGGCCGCCCCGGTCAGCGCGAGCACCCGCCCCCGCCGGCCCAGCCCTCCCCACCAGGCAGCGGCCCTGGCCATGCCGGGCCAGGCCCGCCAGCCAATCTCCGGCAAGGCCCGGCGGCGCCCACGCGCCTGACGAGCGGCCTGCAGCATCCGGCGCGTCTGCCCACCAGCTGGCATCACACCTGCCTTCCCGCCGCCGGCCGCAGCCCACCGTTTCAGGGCCCGGCGCAGCCTGGCTCCGGGCGCAGCATAAGCTGCCAGCCACGCGGCTAGCCAGACCCAATCCGGTCACGCGCAAATGCTGCGGAAGGCCGGTCACGATGTCCCGGCAAGGCAAGTTTACGGCTAGCGGAACGGCTGCCTGCCGCCTGGCAATTGGCAACAGGAATCGTAACCGGGGAATGTTTTCTGGCCAAGCCATGATTTTGTTACTTGACTGGCCGCTGGTATCGGCGCTCACCGTCGCCCTGACCGACCGGGCTTGCCGCCCGCCGCCCTGCCGGACCATCCCGGATCGGGCCTATGGCGGCGGCAGTGTCGTCGCCGCCAGGCGGCAGGCCATCATATGAGCATGTGTTTCGTGCATGAGACCCGGCCGCAGCGGGTCTGATTCAGCTCGGGCGAGGCGGCGGTCGCGCTTGCCAGCGAAATCACCCTGCCCGGCGCCGCCAAGGTGATGGTGCCGTAACCGGCGGCCGGTTGCTGAGACGGGCCCGCAGTGCCAGCCGGGTGGTGAAGTTCACCCACAGCACGTGGATGAAGCCGGCCGCCCAGAGGATCACGAGCACCGAGACGCCGAGATTCTGTTCCGCTGTGTTTGGCCCGTTGATCGGGCCACTGCCGGCCATCACGAACGCCCACACGTCAGCTATCAGGTAGCACAGGCCGATGAAGGCCCAGCGCAGCCGCCAGTGGCGGACGGCGATGTAGCCGAACGACAGCCAGGTCCCCAGTCCGAACAGCAGCGATGGCAGCACCCACAGGCTGTGCAGCACCACCCAGCTGGTGCCGCCGGGCCGGCGGCGGCCGGCCGCCGGGGTGACGGGCGGCCGCGCAGCCTGCCCGGCCGCCGCAGCCTGCCTGGCGTCAGCCGCCAGTGCAGTGCCGAGCCTGGCCTGGACGAGCGAGTACAGGCGGAGGCCGCTGCGGCTGCCGGCCGCCGGGTCCACATCGCCCAGCGGCCCGGGTTGCCGGACGAACGGGAGCAGCCCGCCGAAGGCTGCCAGCGCGTCAGCAGGCCGCCGGGCCGGGTCCTTTTCCAGCAGCTGGAGCACCAGCGCCGCCAGGACCGGCGGCACGTCGCCGCGCCGCAGGGGCGCGGGCGGCTGTTCCAGGTGCATGCGCATCAGCCCGGCCGGGGACGGGGCGGAGAACACCGGCTCACCGGCCAGCATCTCGTACAGCAGGCAGCCGAGGGCGTACAGGTCGGTCCGCGGGGTGGCGGGCAGGCCGTGCGACTGCTCGGGGGCCATGTACGCGGGGGTGCCGATCGCCACGCCGGTGCTGGTGATGCGCTGGCCGGGCAGCCCGGCGATCCCGAAATCGAGGATCTTGGCCGTGCCGTCCCCGGTGACCATCACGTTCTGCGGCTTGATGTCCCGGTGCACGATCCCGCGCTCGTGCGCGACCGCGAGCACCGCGGCCACCTGGGCGCCGATGCCGGCCACCCAAGCGACGGGCAGCGGGCCGTGCTCGGCGGTGAGGTCGCCGACCGTGCAGCCGTCCACCAGCTCCATGACCAGGAACAGGCCGCCTTCGTACTCGCCCGCGTCATAGCTGGCGGGCACGCCGGGGTGCGCCAGCCCCGCGGTCACGGCGGCTTCGCGGGTGAACCGGCGGACCAGGTCGCCGGCGTGCGCCCGGCCGGCGAGAGCCTCACCGGTCAGCAGCTTGACCGCGACCGGGCGCCCGAGCCGCTCGTCGCGCGCTTCCCAGACCTGGCCCATGCCGCCGCGGCCCAGCGGGCTGATTAACCTGTAACGGCCGGCCAGAACCGTCGGCTGTCCCACCGCCCGCCTCCCTGCAGCGGCGAAATATGGCGCCTGATCCTAGCGCTTTTGTGCAGGTTCGCGGGGTCAGCCGGGCCCCAGTGCGCCCTCGGCAACTCCGTCGGCCAGCAGGCGGGCCAGGTCCGCCCCGGCTGCGCTGGCCGACCGGAGTGCCACTGCCAGGTCAGCCATCCGCCGGAACGCCTCGCCATACCGCCGCTGCCCGGCCAGGGGCAGCTGGGGTACCTGCGCCCGCCTGATGTCGGCGCGGCCGGTGGCGCCGGTCTGCACCAGCGAGACCTGTGCGTTCGCAGAACTGCCCATCACGCCCGCGAGGAAGTACGGATCGAGCCGGGCCGGATCGGGCCGCAGCAGGATGAGCCCGGGCCCCAGCAGGCAACCGCCTTCGGTCGCAACCTGGGCTGCCAGGCGCCCCCCGGCGATGGCCACCACCACGTCCCCGGCGGACACGGGGGGCCAGCGCCCGTCTTGTGCCGCGCGGCCCGAGGCGGGGCGGCCCGCGACGACGTCGTCGGCGGTGAGGAGGGCCTGGTCGCCCGGGGCGAGCTCGCCGCGGGCCGGAGCGGCCTGGATGGCCAGGTACCCCATCCTGGCCAGCTCGGCGACCGGGATCGCTCCGCCCTCGCGCGCTGCGGCCTGGTGCGCGCCGGCCCCGGGTGCGCCGGCTGCGGGCAGGTCTGGCAGCAGGCCGGGCAGTTCCCCGGCCAGGGCCGCCAGCCGCGCCCTGGCCTGGCTGAACCGTTCGCCGATCCGCTCCGGGGCGGGGGCGGACAGCCAGCGGGCCGGGGTCAGGTCCACCTCCTCGTCCAGCAGGTCAATGATGGGCACCGCCCGGCTGACGCCGGGTTCGTCGCAGCCGCGGCCAGCGGTGAACGCCTGCCATGCCCGGGCGATCGCCTCCTGACCGGCCGGGCCGGCCATGAGCACCCGGTCCGGGGTGCCAGGCGGCCGCAGCAGCCACAGCTGGTGGGTGGCCGACAGCGCGGCGACGGCCTGCAGCGCGCCCTTGCGCAGAAGCTGGGCACGGATCCGGCGGCCGGGCCGGCGGGCGGCTGCCGCGGCCGGCATGAGGACCACCGCCAGCCCGCCGGGGGCCAGGTGCGCGAGCGCGTGCTGCACCCAGGCCAGCTCCGGTTCCTGCCGCGGCGGCAGCCCGTACCTCCAGCGCGGGTCGGCGGTGAGGTCCTCGTGGCCCCAGGCCCGCTCGTGGAACGGCGGGTCGCACAGCACCGCGTCGGCCAGCACGCCGCCGAAGGCGTCGCTGCGCAGTGCGTCCGCCGCCTCGACGGTGGCATCGCTGCCGGCCAGCCGGAGCCGGACCGCCGCCAGCCGGGCCGTGCCAGCGGCCGCGTCCTGGCCGAGCAGCCGGGTGGCGCCGTGGTCCTGGGCGGCCAGCAGCAGCTCGCCGGTGCCGCAGGCGGGGTCGAGCACGGTCCGGGCGCCGTCCGCCAGCGTGGCCATCAGCTCCGCCATGTCCGGCGGGGTGACGGCGCCGCGCCGCGCCAGCCCCTCCTGGTAGCGGCCGAGCAGCACCTCGAAGGCATCGGCGGGGCCGAGGGCGGCGGCCAGGTCACGGGCGGCCGCGGGTGCGCCCGCCGGGTCCCGGGCCAGCAGCCCGCCAGCGTCCGCCAGGACCGCCGCCAGCTGCAGGTCGTCTCCAGCCAGGGCCCGCAGTTCCTGCCAGGCCCGCTCGGCCAGCGGCACCTCCACCAGCTTGCCCTGGGCACGCAGCCACGCCTCGACCTCGGCCAGCGCGAACAGCGGGCTGGCCGGCGTGCCGCCCGCAGGCTGGGGGAAATCGGGGTAGCGGCGGCGCCAGTTGCTCACGGCGGTCCGGCCGACAGCGGCCAGCCGGGCGATGTCCGCCGCGCTCACCGTGGTCGCGTCCTGCACATGATCACGGTAGCGCACACCGCATCAGAGCCGCCACAGCTAATTGTGTTGTGAATTGAGTTCACATGTGCTTGGCTGTGGCGCGTCAGCACAACCTCCTTCCTTCCCGATCCAGGAGACACCGATGCGGACCTTCCTCCCGGTCGCGGCAGCCGCGCTTCCGCTGCTCGCCGCGGCGTGCTCGGCCGCGCCATCCCCGGCAGCCCCGCCAGCGGCGGCCCCCGCCGCCTCGCCCACGGCGAGCCCGCTCAACGGCGTCCAGCTCAAGCACCTGCTCGCACCCGCGTCCTGGTTCCCGCCGGGATTCAAGGCGGACCCCGGCGGGTCCGTGAACACCGGGGCCTCCGACTTCGCGGCTCCCCCGCCCGCGCACCTGCCGTGCCGCCGGCTGGGCGCCACCGGCTGGATCGACATGTCCGGCGTCACCGCCGTGTCGTTCGCCCAGGACGACTACACCGACGCCAGCGCCGGGCAGTACGCGCAGGAAATCGACGTGTACCACGCCACCAGCGCCCAGGACGCCATGGCCGGGCTGCGCGCGCTGCGCAGCACCTGCCGCAGTTACCGGGACCCGCAGACCGGCGGCACCGTCACGGTGACGTTCCGCAAAGGCCCGCAGCTCGGCGATGACGCGCTCGCCATCAGCCTCACGAACCCGCGCTGGGCCGGCGGCACCACCCTGGAAGCCGTCCGGGTCGGCACCGCGGTGATAACCGTCTACTACTCGTCGGCCACCGGTTCGGGCAAGGCCCAGGCCACGAAGCTCGCCACCCAGCTGGTGGGCAACCTGCAGCACCAGGGCTGATCCGGCATCCCGGCCATCGGCAGGGGCAGGCCGGGCGGCCCTGCTCACACCCGCGGCCGGCCAGGGCTCGCCGAGGCGACCCTGGCTGGCCCGGGGCGCGGCCGGGGGGCCAGCATGGGGGCATGCGTTTTGTGCACGAGATCCAGCCGCAGCGGGTCTGCTTCGGCTCGGGCGAGGCGGCAGCCGCGCTTGCCCGCGAAGTCACCCTGCTCGGCGCCGCCAGGGTGATGGTGATCGCGGCCGGGCCGGAGAGCGACCTGGCCGCCCGGATCACCGGCGGCCTGCCGGTCGCCCGGCACTACGCCGACGTCGCGATGCACGTCCCGGTGGAGGTCGCCGGGCGGGCCCGCGACGCGGCGGCGTCCTGCGGCGCGGATGCCCTGGTGAGCGTGGGCGGCGGCTCCACCACCGGGCTGGCCAAGGCGGTCGCGCTCACCAGCGGGCTGCCGATCGTGGCCGTGCCCACCACCTACGCCGGGTCGGAGGCCACCAGCGTGTGGGGGCTGACCGAAGGCGCCCGCAAGACGACCGGCACCGACCCCCGCGTCCTGCCCCGGTCGATCGTGTACGACGCGGCGCTGACCCTGACGCTGCCGGTGCCGATGAGCGTGGCGTCCGGCCTGAACGCGCTCGCGCACTGCGTCGACTCGATGTGGGCGCCGAACGCCGACCCGATCAACCGCGCGTTCGCCACCGAGGGGATCCGGGCGCTGCGGGCAGGCCTGCCGGCCGTTGCCGCCGACCCGGCCGGCCTGGCCGGGCGCGAGCAGGCGCTGTACGCGGCCTACCTGTCCGCGACGGCGTTCGCTTCCGCGGGTTCGGGGCTGCACCACAAGATCTGCCATGTCCTCGGCGGCGCCTTCAACCTGCCGCACGCCCAGACGCATGCGGTGGTGCTCCCGTACGTGCTGGCGTTCAACGCGCCCGCGGTGCCAGACGCGGAGCAGCGGATCGCCGCCGCGCTCGGCGCCGGGGAGGCGAACGACGGCCTGGCGCAGCTGCGCCGAGAGCTCTCGGCGCCGGCCGCCCTGCGCGACTACGGCTTCGCCGAGGCGGACATCCCGGCCGCGGCGGAGGCGATCCTGCCCGCCGTCCCGCCGTCCAACCCCCGGCCGGTCACAGCCGCTGACCTGCGGCACCTGCTGCAGGCCGCGTGGGCGGGGACCGGCCCGGCGGCCGTCAGTCCTGGGCGGCCGGCAGGGTAAGGCTGGAACAGAGCCCGCCGCCGTGGTGGATGGTGATGGTGGCGGGCTTCATCGTGGTCCCGGTCCCGGCCGGCTCCCCGGTGCCGAGGTTGCGCGCGTACCGGGGGTGGGCGCCGGCCGAGATCTGCAGCCGGATCCGGTGCCCCGCCTGGAACTGGTGCGCGGTGTCGTCGAGGGTGATGCGGACGGTGCGGGCCCCGCCCGGGCCGGCCGCGGCCGCCGGCACCCGGACGATCCGGTCGGTGATGTTGCGGGACCGGCCGCGGCGGTCCACGTCGCACAGCCGGGCGAACAGGTCGATGTTCGGGTTGTCGGAGCTGACCTGCAGCTCGGCGACGGGGGCGCCGAGCACCTCCACCGGCACCGACAGCGGCACGCTGGTGAACGTGACCACGTCCGGGCGGGCCTCCAGCCGGGTGTTGTCCTGCACGCCCGCCCCGCCGACCGCCAGCACCCGGCCGCCCACCGACGGGGTGGGGTCCGCCGGGTCGTAGCGGAACGTCGTCGCGCCCCCGGCCGCGGCGGACGGGCTGAGCCGCCCGTGCGGCTGCAGCTGCCAGATCTGGTCCGCCACGCCGTCCGGCGGCGGCCAGGCGGCCAGGTCCTGCCACTGCTTGCGGCCGCCGACCCATACCCGGACCGGCCGGCGCCGCGGCGGCGGCCCCTCGCCCGCCAGGTGCGCGTCCAGCCAGGCCAGGCTCTCCGGGACGAGCACGCTCATGTCGATGCCCAGATGCGTCCACGGGCCGAGGGTCAGCCCGACCTCGACCCCCCGCTCGTGCAGGACCTGGTACTGCTCCAGGGTCTGGTCCAGGAACGGGTCCTGGAACCCGCCGGCCAGCAGGGTGGGCACGGTGCTGCGGCGCAGCGCGGCGGTGGCCCGGTACGGGTCCCAGTAGGGACCCTCCGGGTCGGGGCCGCTGACCCACTCGCGGAACCAGGGGGCGCCCGCCCCGCCGAGGTTGTCAGCCGCCGCCTCCATCGGCAGCGTGTCCAGGACCGGGGCGAGCCGGCGCTCCGGGCGGATCATCCGGGCGGTGCCCCGCACCATGCCGATGTGCTCCTGGTTGGCGACCATCTCGCTCCACTGCAGCAGGAACATCAGCTGGAACGGGCCCCGCCCGAAGGCGAGCCGGGCCATGTCGTGCGGCGCCGTGTGCACCACCATGGCCCGCAGTTCCGGCGGCGGGTCGGTGGCCAGTGCCCACTGCACCCAGCCCAGGTAGCTGGGCCCCACGGTGCCCAGCCGGCCGTCGAACCAGGGCTGGCGGCGCAGCCATGCGACCGTGTCCTGGCCGTCGGCGGCCTCGTGGACCACCGGGAAGAACCCGCCGCCCGAGCCGAAGGTGCCCCGCGTGCTCTGCAGCAGCACGTGGTAGCCGCGTTCGGCGTAGAGCTGGGCCATCAGCAGCCCGTACTCGAAGCCGCGCCCGTACGGGGAGCGGATGAGCAGCGTGGGCCGCGGGTCGCTGGCCAGCGGCATGTAGTGGTCGGTGACCAGGGTCACCCCGTCGCGCATGGGCACCTGCAGCCCGCTTGTCAGCACGACCCGGTTACGTTTGGGCGGCAGCCGCCAGCCCCGGCACAGAGCCGTGCTCACGGCCGCCGGGATGGCGCCCAGGGGGCGGGGCGTCGGCGGCATGTCTACCTCACTTCCAGCGGCCTGACCAGCCCGTCGCAGGGGGCATGACGGCCCAGCCGGCCGCTGTGGCCTGCAAGGATATGCGGCGCCCAGGACCACGCCAGCCAGCGCGGAGCCCGCTGGCCCGCCGCGCCGGGGCTCGGCGACGAGCTTGGGCGGCTGCTGGGCCCCGGCTCAGAGCCGCCTCTGACCAGCACCGGCCGCGTCCGCGGAAACGGGACTGACCTGCGCGAACGGGAACCCTGGCGTCCACCGCCAGCGGCCGTCGAAGCCGATGATCAGGGCCTCGTAGCCCGCCGGGAGCGGGCCCGTTTCCCCGGTCACGGCCAGGGCGGTCGCCAGCGCGTCGGCCAGCCCCAGGTCCGGCCCGGTCACGCTGGCCGATGCGGCCCCGGCGGCCGGGCGGCCGGTCCGCGGGTCGATGAGGTGCCGGCCCCGCTCGTACGTGCCCGACGTGGCGATCGCCCCGGTGAGCCGCACCACGGCGGCCAGCTGGCGGGGCGCGGCAGGATCGGCGATGCCGATCCGGAACGGCTGGCCGCCGGCCAGGCCGCCGGAGCTGGCGAGGTCACCGGCGGCGTTCACGATCGCGCCGCACACCCCCGGGCCGCCCAGGATGCCGAGCGCGCGCTGGGCCGCCCAGCCCTTCACGTACCCGGTCGGGTCCACCCCGCCGGGCATCGCCCACGGGTCGAACCACCGGCCGGACACCTCCCGGGCGACCGCGCACCGCGCCAGCACCCGGGCCATCTCCGGCGGGGCCTGGCCCGCGGTGATCTCGCCGCGGCGCAGGCGGCTCAGCGGGCTGCCTGGCCGCCAGGTGCTGAAGACCTCATCGGCGCGGTGCAGGACGGCGCACGCCCCGGCGATCCGCTGGCGGGCGGCGGCGGCCTGGCGGGCCGTGGCGCCCGCAGCGAGGTAGACGTCGATGGTCACCACCGTGCCCATCACGTCCTCGCGGTGGTGGATCGTCATTTCAGGCCCAGCGAGTGCAGCGCCGACTGCAGCGACTGGTCGAACCCGGCGCTGGTGTAGCTGGCCCCGGACACGCCCTGGATGCTGGCGCTCTGCGCCGCCAGCGCCTGCTGTTCCAGCAGCGGGATGGCCTGCTGGTCGATGAACTGAGAGCGCGGGTTGCCGCCGTCGTCCAGGTAGCCGATCCGCACCCTGGTGATCCTGCTCCCGGCCACGGTGACCTTCACCGACAGGATGCCGTAGTAGTAGTTGACCTCCCGCCCGGTCGCGCTGCGGCTGGCGGCGGCGTGCCCGGCCCCGGACCCGGCCGGCGGGGACGCGGCCGTCCCGGCCGCGGACGGCCGGGACGCCGGGGCGGGCGGGGCACCCGCCGCCCCGGCCGCCGCCGCGGGCAGGCCCAGCCTGGCGGGCGTGGTGTGGAACGCCAGCACCCCCACCAGGCCCGCCACCGTCCCCCCGAGCACGATCGGTGCGCGCCTCATCTGTCTGTCTCCACGGGCTCCTGCCTTCTGCCTGTCAGAACGTGAACGCTTCGGAATGAACCCGGCCCGGCGCCACCCCGGCCTGCTGCGCGGCGGCCGCAACCACCGCGCTGAACCCCGCGGGGCCGCACACGTAGACGTCGCGCGCGGCGATGTCGGGGATCAGGCGGCGCAGCGCACGGCCGTCGATGCGGACCTGGTGCCGCGGCCCGGTGACTTCATGGAGCCGGCCGCCGCGCTGGCGGACCAGGCCGGCGATCTCGGCGCGGTGGACCAGGCGGTCCGGGGCGGAGGCGCGGACCAGGACGACCACGTCGGTGTGCGGCGGCAGGTCCTCCAGCAGGGCGCGCAGCGGGGTGACCCCCACCCCGGCGCCGGCCAGCACGACCCGGTCGCCGGCCCGCGCATGCGGGGTGAACGCCCCGTAGGGCCCTTCGATGGCTATCCGGGTGCCGGGCCGGATGCGCGCGATGGCCTGGCTCTGGTCACCGAGCGCCTTGATGGTCACCCGCAGGTAGGGCGGGCGGGGCAGCGCGGACAGCGAGAACGGGTGCGCCTGCCACCACAGGTCCCGGGTGAGGAAGCGCCAGAACAGGAACTGGCCGCCGGAGACCGGGAGCCGGTCGAGCCGGCGCCCCTCGCAGATGACCGAGACCACCCCCGGCGCTTCCTCGTGGATCCCGGCCACGGTGAGCCGGTGCCGCATGCTGCGCCAGGCCGGCTGGCCGATCCGGAACACCAGGACCAGCCCGGCGGTGGCCGCCCACACCACGATCCACAGCGCCCGGGCCAGCAGGTGGCCGACGAACGCGACACCGGTCATGATCTGGTGCGCGAACGCCAGCGCGAGCCCCAGGTACAGGTAGAGGTGCACGGCCCACCAGGTCTCGTAGCGCAGCCGCCGGCGCACGTACCGCCAGGAGGTGACGGCGGCCAGCAGGAGCAGGCCGAACCCGGCCGTGGCGGCGAGCATGTCCGGGTAGGAGCGCAGCAGCACCCACAGCTGGTGCGCTTCGCCGGTCTGCGCGGCCTGCGCGTATCCGAGAGTGACCGCGGCCACGTGCGTGATGATCAGGCCGATCGCCCACGGGGCGACCCGCCGGTGCCAGCGGACCAGCCGGTCCTGCCCGGCCGTCCGCTCCAGCCACGGCAGCCGGGCGACCAGCACCACCATGATCAGCATCAGGTAGCTGCCGGTGAACCCGGCGAGCCTGCCCACCGCGGTCAGCAGCCCGCCGGGCGCGGCCAGGGAGCCCCGGGTCTCCCCGGCGATGACCGCCGCCAGCACGGCGCCGAAGCCGAGCCCGGCCAGGGCGGCGGCGGCGTCCAGCAGCCGGGGCCGGGGCGGCGGCGCTGGCGGGGGTGCGGGCGCGGGCCGGGTCACCGGCGCGGGCCGGGCAGCAGCAGGCATGGGGAAGATGATCACCGGCGATGCTGAAAGAAAGCTCAGGACTGCCCCGGCATCTGCTCTGACCGGGCGGAACCCGGCCGCGCGCCGGCCCGCCCCTCAGATCTCGACGATGACGGTGACCGGGCCGTCGTTGACCAGGCTGACCTTCATGTCGGCCCCGAACACGCCAGTCTCCACCCGGGCGCCGAGCTCGCGCAGCGCCGCGACCAGGGCCCCGACCAGCGGCTCGGCCACCGGTCCCGGCGCGGCGGCCTGCCAGGTCGGGCGGCGGCCCTTGCGGGTGTCGGCGTACAGCGTGAACTGGCTGATCACCAGCAGCGGCGCGGCCACGTCGGAGCAGGACTTCTCCCCGTCCAGGATGCGCAGCCCCCACAGCTTCGCGGCCAGCTTCGCCGCGGTAGCCGGGGTGTCGTCATGGCTGACCCCGACCAGGACCAGCAGGCCGGGCTCGCTGATGGCGCCCACCACCCGGCCGCCCACGGCCACGCTGGCCTCGCTCACCCGCTGCACTACAGCTCGCACCGGCCCGCGTCCTCCCCTGGCCCGCCCGCTGGATCACCGGGCGCTCAGCCCGGGAGATCGAAGACTATGCGGCAGCCGGACGGCTCGCACGCCCCGGCCCGGACGGAGCCCGCCGTGCAGTTCCACGATCGACCGGACGGCGCACGCTTCGTCTTCCACCACCACGATCCTGGGCACACCCCGAACGTATGGCGGCGATGTCCTGATTCCGCCGGGATCTACACTCAACGCCATGTTCCAGCGGCGTCCAGCCATGGCTGGCGTCCTGGCCGCCGCACTGCTCGCCGGGCTGCTCGCCGCTGCCTGCACTCACCAGCCTGCGCGCCCGCCGCGCGCGAGCGTGGGCTCCTGCACCAGGTCCAGCGTCTCCGCTCTCCGGCACCGCACCGCCCTGACCTCACTGCCCGCCGCTTGCCAGGGCCTGAGCAGGCACCAGCTCTACGCCGCTGCTGACGCCGCCGTGCGCACGCTGGCCGGCACCGTGCACGGCAAGAACCTGCGCCGCGCCCGCATGCGCGAGCTGAGCCCGCTGCTGCCGCCGCTGGCGTCCGCCGCCCGGCAGGGAAGGCCCGCGGTTTCCGGGCCGGCGGGCACCGGCCCCGGCCTGCCGCTCGGCCTCGCCGCCCTGGCCGCGTGGCTGGTCACCGCCGGCCTGGGTCTGCTGCTGATGGCCCGCTGGCTCACCCGCGGCGGGCTGCGCCGCCTGCCCAGGGCCCGGGTCGCCATGAATCTCGCCCACCTGGGGCTGAGCCTGGCCGGGCTGGCCGCCTGGGCCGGCTACCTGGTGACCGGCGCTGCGGCGCTGGCCTGGGCCGGCTGCGCGGCGCTGATGCCGGTCACCGGCCTCGGCATGTCCCTGCTGCTACTGCGGACCCCGTGGCGGCGGCGGCTGCCCGCCTTCACGGTGGCGGCGCACGTCGCCCTGGCGGTGGTGACCCTGCTGCTGGTGCTGCTGGCCGCGGTCGGCTCCGGCTGAGGCCGCCGGGCCGGCATAGGCTCGGGGTATGACGCTCGCAGGACAGAAGGTGCTTCTCCTCGCGGCCGACGACTTCGAGGACACCGAACTCCTCTATCCCCTCTACCGGCTGCGCGAGGAAGAGATCGCGGTCACCGTGGCCGGCCTGGACGGCCAGCCGGTGCACGGCAAGAAGGGCCACGGCCCGGTGCCGGTCGACACCACCGTGGACCAGGTCGCCGAGACGGACTTCGCTGCCCTGGTGATCCCCGGCGGGTACGCGCCGGACAAGCTGCGCCGCTCTGAGGCCGTGCTGTCGCTGGTGCGCGCCTTTGACGCGGCCGGCAAGCCGGTGGCGTTCATCTGCCACGCCGGCTGGGTGCCGATCTCCGCGCAGATCCTCAAGGGCCGGCGGGCGACCAGCGTGTCCGCGATCCGCGACGACATGGTCAACGCGGGGGCCGACTGGGTGGACGAGGCCACCGTGGTGGACGGCAACCTCATCTCCGCCCGGACCCCGGCCGACCTCGGCCCCTGGATGAAGGCGCTGCTGGCAGCGCTGAAGAGGGCCGCTTAACCCGCCGCGAGCAGGCTGGCGACCTGCCCGGCCAACGGCGCGGCACCGAGCCGGTTATCCACGGTGACGTGCGGCGCGGCAGGCTCGGCGTCCAGCCGCATGCTCGCGGTGAACGCGGCGAAGTCCGCCAGCTTGGCCGCGTCCCGGCCAAGCCCGCGGGCGGCGAGCCGACGGCGCAGAGTGGCCGCGTCCGCCCGGACCCACACCAGCCGCACGGCGCCGCCGCCCAGCTCACCGGCCCAGGCCCGCCAGCGGGCGGCGTCGTGGATCTGCTGGGTGAACGGGCCGGACAGCAGCACCGGGCAGCCGTGCGAGCGGATCTCGCGCGCCGTGGCCGTCATCCCGGCGTACTCGTGCACCTTGATGTGCTCGTCGTACCAGGGGCCTTCCCGCTCACCGTGCGGCCGCCCAGCCGCCGCCAGCACCGCGGCCACGAACGGCCCGTACATCGTGTCCTTGTCCAGCAGCGCCGGTGTGGGCGCCACGGCGGCCAGCAGCAGGTCCGCCACCGTGCTCTTGCCCGCGCCGGGCGGGCCGGCCACCACCCAGGCCGGCGCGGGCGCGTTCACGCTCCCAGCGACCCGTAGCGCCGGGACGCCCCGGGGTCCTGGGCTGCCGCGGCCTGCCGCTCCGGCTCCAGCATCAGCCGGAGCGCGGCGGCGCCTTCCGGCGAGTAGAAGTCGACGGGAGGCATGGCGCCCGCGCCGCCCCCCGCCAGCCAGGCCCGGAATGCTTCGGGCGGCTGCGGGTCCGGCCGGTCCCGCGCGGCGAGCGCCGCCGCGAGGAACTCCCGGGCGCTGCGCTCGCGCGGCACCCGGCTGGAGCCGACGTGGTCGGCCCCGCGGACCAGCCGGTAGTCGTGGCTCACATCGAGGTCCCACAGCACCCGGTGCAGGTACTCGGCTCCGTCGTGCAGGTTGAAGGAGTCGTTGTCGCCACATTCGATCAGGATGGGCAGGCCACGGACGGCGGCGGCATTGCGGCGCAGCCGGGCGACCACGTGCTCGCGGTCGTAGGCGTCCTTGTCGCCGGCGCCCCCGGCCATGGCCGCGTGCAGCTCCCTCAGGACGCCCAGGGTGTTGCGGGGCCCCACGTCCGCCATGGCCTCGCCGGGGAACACAGCCGGCTGCATCGCCGCGACGGCGGTGAACCGGCCCGGATCGGTGAACGCGATCTTCAGGGCGCCGTACCCGCCCATCGACGATCCCAGCAGCATGATGCGGTCCAGGTCGGCGCCGAAGCGCTCGCCCAGGTGGCGCGGGAAGTCCTCCGCGACGGCCGTCTCCCAGGGCGCTGCGGGCCAGTCGATGTAGAAGCCCCCCACGGTCGGCGTACTGGCGCACGCGACCACCACGTCGGGGAAGGTGCCCGCCGACCACAGCCCGTCATACAGTTCCAGCTGCTCGTCCAGGATGGCCGCCGATGAGTCCGCGCCATGCAGCACCAGCAGCAGCGGCAGGCTCGCCGGCCCCTCCCAGCCGCCAGGCGCGATCGCCCGGTACTCCACCGCCAGCGGCCCGGCGGTGAAGCTCCCCTCGTGCAGCACGGCCCGTCCCACGTCGCCCTCCCCGCGATCGCCCGGCTGCCCAGGTTAACGGCGGCTGCCCGGG
Source organism: Gemmatimonadota bacterium (assembly GCA_050257395.1). Lineage (GTDB taxonomy): Bacteria > Actinomycetota > Actinomycetes > Streptosporangiales > Streptosporangiaceae > JAIRTY01. Next base: position 34,348 of record JBLMWU010000128.1, read on the forward strand.
CGCCCCACGGGTTTTCCGGCCGTCCCGCTGCCGCCACCGGATTCCAGGGGCTTCACGTATCTGCCGGGTGAGCGGCATGGGAATGCCCGTCCAGATGGCGCAAGATTGCATTTGACAGGACCTTCTGGCATCAGCCGTTCAACGGCCATGACATTCATGATTGAGCATCTTTTATGCACACAGCGTGCATTTTCAGCCTCGTTCCGGAGGTCCCCCGGCAGGCCCGGCAGCCAGAAATCAAGTCCCGGAATCGGCCCGGGCCAGCCACTCTGGCGCACCGCAGGGCAGTTATCAATCTGCAATATTCAGCCGGTACTCCGGGCTGCTTCATCTCACGTCAAATTCAGCGACGGAGTTACTGCGCGCCAGCGGAATGAGCATCACTATCCCGAATTCAGCACCAGCGCGCACCCCGGGAGGGACGCAGAGATGAAGCCTGAGGACTCCATAACCCAGGTAATAGCAACCATCACGCCTCTCATGGCCAGAGGCGCTTGAAAACAGCAGCGGATGGACTGACTGGCGGCGGCCCGGCAGCCGCGCGTTCCGGGGAAGCCACTGGGCCGGGTGGGGCACCTCACTCCAGGCAGTCAGATTGCGGCATGCCGGCAGTTCCCTCAGACGTCAGGGATGCCGAGGTCCAGGTTGGGCTGTTCGATGCCGCCGTCGACCTCCAGGACCTTGCCGGTCACGTAGCCGCCCGCCGGCGAGCTGAGGAACAGGATGGCCGCCGCGACGTCCTCCGGGTCGCCGATCCGGTGCAGCGGGGTCGCCTGCTCCATCGCGGTCCGCAGCGTCTCGTCGGTCAGCACGATCTCCAGCGCGGAGGTGGCGGCTGAGCCGACGGCGATCCCGTTCACCCTGATCCGCGGCGCCAGGTCGGCGGCGGCGAGCCGGGTGTAGTGCGCCAGCGCCGCCTTGGCCGTGCCGTAGGCCAGGTAGCCGCGGCCCGCGACCCGCCCGACCGCCGAGGAGATGTTGACCACCGCCCCGGTGGAGCCGTCCTCGCGGGCGGCCAGCAGGTGCGGCACCGCCGCCCGGGTCAGGCTGTGCGCGGTCGCGACGTTGAACTCGAACGCGGACATCAGATGCCGCGGCTTGGTGGCGGCGAACGGCCGCGGCATGGCCCCGCCGACGTTGTTGACCACGATGTCCAGCCGGCCGAACGCCTCCGCTGCCGCGTCAGCCAGGCCCGCCGCCGCGTCCAGGTCGCTCAGGTCGGCCGCTACCGCCACGGCGCGCCGGCCGGCCGCTTCGATCTCCTGCGCCACCGTGGCCAGCTGGTCGGCTGACCGCGCGGAGATGAGCACGTCCGCACCCGCCTGGGCCAGCGCCACCGCGGCCGCCGCGCCGATGCCGCGGCCCGCGCCGGTCACCACCGCGGCCCGGCCGGTGACCCGGAAACGATCAAGGATCATGGGTGTGCCCTGCTTCTTTCCTGGGGGGTGCCGCCTTCCCCGGGATGCGCCGTCCGGGGGCGGGCTCTGGCAGAAGTAGAACAGGTTTCAGTTGCCCCGGCAAGCTGTGCGGCAGCTTTCCCGAGCAAGCGCTAGGGAGGGTGTTAGAGATGCCGCCCGGCAACTGCGATAATGACCGGGTGGGGACGACCAGGAAGAGCCGGGACGCAGTCCCCGCCGACGGGGTGATGCGCTCCGAGCGGCGCGCGCACATGGTGGCGCTGGCCGGCGAGCTCTTCGCCCAGAAGGGCTACCGGGCCACCACGGTCCGCGAGATCGCCGACGCGGCCGGCATCCTGTCCGGCAGCCTCTACCACCACTTCGACTCCAAGGAGTCGATCGGCGACGAGATCCTCTCTACCTTCATCAACCAGGTTCTCGCCGATTACCGCGGCGCGGTGGCCGGCGCGCCGGATCCCCGCGCCGCGATCGAGCAGATCGTGCGCTCGACCAGCCGCACCGTGTCCCAGCACCGGGCCGCGATGGCGATGCTCCAGAACGACTGGCCCTACTTCAGCGGCCAGCCCCGCTTCGCCTACCTGCCCAAAGCCCTCCGCGAGTTCGAGCGGACCTGGATCACCCAGCTCGAGGCCGGCAAGGCGGCCGGGCTGTTCCGGGCCGACCTCGACCCCAAGCTCACCTACCGGCTGATGCGGGACGTGCTGTGGCTGCCCGCCCAGTGGCGCCGCGGCCGGGGCTACACCACCGACCAGGTGGTGGACGCCTTCCTGCGGATCCTGTTCGACGGCATCGCGGCGGGCTGACCGGTTCCCTGCTGACGGGACCCGCCCCGGGCGTTAGGCTCTACCAAGCAAGCGTTTGGTTGAAGCGGATGAGCGGGAACCTGGAGGGTGCCGTGGGCCGGCTCGATGGCAAGGTGGCGCTGATCTCCGGGGGCGCCCGGGGCATGGGCAAGTCGCACGTGCGCCACTTCGTGGCAGAGGGCGCCCGGGTGGTGTTCGGCGACGTGCTGGACGACAAGGGCCAGTTCGTGGCCGACAAGCTGGGCCCGGAGGCCTGCCGGTACCTGCACCACGACGTGACCAGCGAGGAGCAGTGGGCGGCCGCGGTCGCCATCACGGTGGAGACGTTCGGCAGGCTCGACATCCTGGTCAACAACGCGGGCGTGCTGAAGTTCGCCACCATGGCCGACATGCCGCTGGCCGACTTCCGGCAGATCATGGACATCAACGCGGCCGGCTGCTG
>JBLMWU010000129.1:0-11708 GCA_050257395.1 Gemmatimonadota bacterium
CTGGTGCACGCCGAGCTCGCCAGTTACCTCGAGGCCGCTCATGAGGCGCCGGCCGATGTGCTGATCGCCAGCGCCGTCCTGGACCTGGTGGACGTGCCGGCCGTGCTGCCCGGACTGCTGCGGTTGCTGGTCCCCGGCGGCGTCTACTGGTTCACGATCAACTACGACGGCGAGAGCATCTTCGAGCCCGGCCACCCCCACGACGGCCAGATCATGCGGGCCTACCACCGCGACATGGATGAGCGCTTCCGCTACGGCCGGCCGGCCGGGGAAAGCCGGACGGGCCGCCACCTGTTTCACCACCTGCGGGCCGCGGGGGCGCCCGCGCTGGCGGCGGGGTCGTCGGACTGGGTCGTCAGCGCCGGCCCGGATGGGACCTACCCGGCCGATGAGGCTTACTTCCTGCGCAGCATCCTCAGCACGATCCGTAGCGCGCTGCAGGGTCGCCAGGACCGGGTGGAACCGGCGGATCTGGCCGGCTGGCTGGCCGACCGCGACCGGCAGCTGGCCGCGGGCGAGCTGGTCTACCTCGCCCACCAGCTTGACTTCGTGGGCCGCTCGCCCGGCTAGCGGGCCGCCAGCGCCCGGCGGCTAAGGCCGGCCCGGTGCGCCGCAGCCGCCACAGCCGGGCCGACATCGCCGCCCGCAGCGGGACCCACCCGCGGTGCCGCTGGAAGGGCAGCTCGAACACGGCGGCGAACAGGCGGGCGAAGTCCACGGTCACCGGCAGCAGGATCGCGGCCAGCACGAAGAACGCCGGCGTCCCGGTGGCGACCCGGCCCAGCACCAGGCCGAAGGACACGGCGATGACGATCGGCTCGTGCGTCAGGTAGAGGCTGTAGGAGCAGGAGCCGAGGCTCCGCGGCAGGCGGCTGTCAAGGAAACGGACGACGAACCGCGGGCGCGAGGTGGCGACCGCGGCGAGGAAGCAGCCGATCGCCGGGGCCCAGGCCAGGTCGAGCCAGAACAGATTGAGGTTCGACCAGACGGAGCCCCTGATCACCATCAGCGCGATCGCCGGCACCGCGGCGGCCAGCGCGCAACCGGCCCAGGGCCATGACCGGGTGCGCTCGCCAGCGGTCACGATCCCGGCGGCCAGCAAGCCGACGGCGAACAGCACCGCGAGGTCGGGGGTGAACTTGGCCAGGGCGGTGTTCATCAGCGCGACATGGGGTCCCAGCACGCCGATGGTCACCACGATGGCGGCCACCAGGCCCACCATCGCGAGGGCACTGACCCGCCGGACGAGCAGCAGCAGCAACGGCAGCAGGACGTAGAGCTGGACCTCGATGGCGATCGACCAGAACGCCCGGTTGGGGCTGCCCACGGCGAAGACGTCCTGCACGAGCGAGCCGTACACGAGAACGGACTTCCCGTTGGGCACCGGCAGATAGGGCTGGGCGAGCACGTACCAGGTCATCACCAGGCTGAAGCCGAGCGCGGCCCAGTACGGCGGCAGGATGCGCCAGGCCCGCCGGTGCGCGTACGTCGCGACCGACCCCAGCCGCCACCCCGAGCGCGCCGGGCCGAGGCCCAGCGAGAAGCCCGACAAGGCGATGAACATCGCGACCGCGCCCCGGCCGTAGATCAGCCAGGCCGCCCAGGCCGGGGCGTGATTGCCGTCGGGGTAGCCCGGCCAGGCGCGCTCGAAGATGTGGTTGAGCACGACGAACAGGGCGGCCAGGCCCCGGATCCCGTCCAGGCCGGCGACCCGGCCGGGGCGGGTGGCCGCCTCCGCACGCGCACCGGGCGCCTCAGGCGCGGCTTGAGCGGCGGCAGGCGGCGGATGCTCACCGAGGGCCGTCATCAGTCCGCGATCCCGAGGGGTGCCGGGCCGGCGTGCCGGTGCGGCTCGGCGGCATGGTCGAGACCCCGCGAAAGCAGATCATGCCCACCGCGCCGGGCCTTGGTGGCCAGATAGGCGGCGTTAGTCCCGGTAAGGTGCAGCGCGGTGCGGACCTGCCTGCCGATCGTGACACCCAGGCGGGCCAGCTGAGCGCCCTTGTCCGGGTTGTTGCTCAGCAGCGCGATGCGGCTGGCGCCGAGCGCGTGCAGCATCTGGGCCGCGCTGGTGTAGTCGCGCTCGTCGGCCCGGTGACCGAGCGCGAGATTCGCGTCGTAGGTGTCCAGACCGCGATCTTGCAGCGCGTAGGCGTCGAGTTTGTCGTACAGCCCGATGCCGCGGCCTTCCTGGCGCATATACAGCACATACCCACCGTGCTCGGTGATCCGCTCGACCGCTTCGCGCAACTGCGGCCCGCAGTCGCATCGCTGGCTGCCGAACACATCACCGGTGAGGCATTCACTGTGCAGGCGCACCAGCGGCAGCCCGGCCGCGGCCGGCCGGCCGAGTTCGAGTGCCAGGTGCTGCTGCGCATCGGCCAGGCCGGTGAAGCTGACGACCGTGGCAGTGGTTGAGTAGCCGTCAGCGAAACGCAGCGGGATCCGGATGCGCCGGCGGACCGCCGCCGCCTGGACCGCCCCGGTCATGCGACGAGCCGTTCGGCCTCGTGCCAGGCCGGGGGCGGCGTCAGCGGCGTGCCGAGGCCGGTCACCGGGTACGGCCGGTCAGCCACGAACGACCTCCAGCGGCTGCGGCGCCGGATCGGGCCGTCTCGGCTCGCCCGGGTGTGCCGGGGCCCGACGGCGGCGGACGGCGTCCCCCAGCAGCAGGCCAGCGCCCGGCGCAAACGCGGCCAGCATGAGCACCGCATACAGGGTGGTGACCGTGACCCCGGTTGCCGCGCCGAGGCCGGCTGCGGCGAAGGCCCACGCGGCGGCGCCCTCGCGTGGTCCCCACCCGCCGATGCTCACAGGGATCACAGCTGCAGTCTGGACCACCATCAGCAGCGCGACCAGTTCGCCCAGGGGCGCGGTGCAGCCGGCGACCCGGGCAGCGATGACGAACGTGGTCGTGTGCCCGGCCACGACCAGCACCGAGGCCAGCGTGAGCTGGGGCCACACGTCCGGGGCCAGCAGGCCGCGACGCAGGTCATCGGAAGCGGCCCGCGCGGCGCGGGTCAGCCGCGGGCGGCCGCGGCGGGCAGCGCGCCACACGACCAGCGCAGCACACCCGGCTACGCCGGCGACGCCCGCCAGCACGTACGGCAGCGCGGGCCGGACCGGGGAGGGCAGCGTCAGCAACACCACGGCGGTCACCACGGCCTGGATGACCTGCCCGCACAGCCGTTCCCACGCCACTGCGCGCAGCCCCCGCGCCACGTCTCCGGCGCGCCGGCCGTGCGTGACCGCCCGGTGCACGTCGCCGAGAACCCCGCCGGGGAGCACGGAGTTGAGGAACTGGGAACGGTAGTAGGCGCTGACCGCGCCTGGCAGGCCTATGCTGACGCCGAGTGCCCGGGCGACGACCCGCCACCGCCAGGCCGAGCACACCGTGGTCAGGGCGGTGAGCGTGACGGCGGCCACGACCGCCGGCCAGGTGACCGCGCGCAGCCCGGCCATGAAGGGCGCCGCGCCCAGCCGCCGGCCGAGAAACCACAGCACGGCGGCCCCGGCGGCCAGGCGCAGCAACGACAGGCCATAGCGGCGGACGGCCGGACTGATCCCGGCCGGAACTGAGTGCGGGGACGTCACACCGGGTTACACGGGTCACCTGGACACATAGTTCAGCCGCCCGGCTGCGGCAGGCTGGCGGGCCCCTCGCGGGGCTGCGGTGAACCAGTGTGACCGCGGACCCGTTGTCCCCGTCAGGAACGGCGGCAGACGGCTACGGAGACGGAGAAGCGGTGCATTCGGTTCAGTCCGCGGACGAAAGCGCGGTGCGTCCGGTTCAGCCTGCGGGCGAAGGCGCGGTGCTTCCGGTTCAGCCTGCGGGCGAAGGCGGGCGGCCTGCGATCCGGCTTGCGACGGTCCTGGGGATGCTCGCCACGGCCGCCCTGCTCGGTGTCGTGGCCGCCACGGCTGGTCTCGGCGTCGCCGGCTGGATCGCCGGGCTGGCCACCGGCTGGGCAGCGACCGCACTGCTTGTCACCGCCCGCCTCCGCAGCGACCAGCCGGCGATTCTCCCGGCGGACTGGGTCACCCTGACCCGGACGCTGCTGGCCGCCGGGGTCGCGGGACTGGTTGCCGATTCGTTCGCCCGGCCGGTGCCGATCACCGCGCTGGTCACCCTGTCCACCGTCGCGCTGATCCTCGACGCGGTGGACGGGCAGGTGGCGCGCCGGACCGGCACCGCCACCCCGCTGGGCGGCCGCCTTGACGGCGAGGTCGACGCGTTCCTCATCCTGCTGCTCAGCATCGCCGTGTCGCGGGACTACGGCGGCTGGGTGCTGGCCATCGGCGCCGCCCGCTACGCGCTGCTGCTGGCTGGCTGGCTGATCCCGTGGCTGGCCGCGCCGTTGCCACCCCGGTACTGGCGCAAGGTCGTGGCCGCGGTCCAGGGCATCGTGCTCACCGCCGCCGCATCCGGGCTGGTCGATCGCCTCGCCGGCATGATCGCGGTCGCCGCCGCGTTGCTGCTGCTGGCCGAGTCGTTCGGCCGCGACGTGATCTGGCTGTACCGCACCGGCGCCGGCCCGCGCACCCGCCGGGCCCTGCGGCTGGCCATCACGGTGCTTTCGATCGCGCTCGTGTGGGGCGTTCTCGTCGCGCCCGACCGTGCCCGGCAGCTCACCCCCGCCGCCTTTGCCCGCATCCCGGTGGAAGGGCTGGTACTGGCAGCTGTCGCGCTGGTGCTGCCAGTCTGGCCGCGACGGGCCGTGGCCGCCGTCGCTGGAATCCTGTTCAGCCTGTTGGCTCTCGTCAGGATCCTCAACGTGGCGTTCTACGAGGAGATCGGGCGGGCGTTCAACCCGGTGTTCGGCTGGGCCGACATCGGCCCGGCCATTGGCGTGGTACGCGACACCATCGGCTCCGCGCTCACCGACATCGCGCTCGCCGCGCTCGGGCTCGGTCTCATCGTGCTCGTCGGCGCCACCACCGCAGCCACGGTCCACATTGCCACCGTGGCCGCCCGGCATCGCCGCGCCACGGTCCGCGGACTCGCCGCCCTCACCGCGGTCTGGGCGCTGTGCGCGGGCCTGTCGCTGCAGCTCATCCCGGGATCCCCGGTCGCCTCGGCCAGCGGCGCCGGGATGGCCGTCACGCAGGTGCGCGACACCCAGACAGCGCTCCGCGACCAGCGCCGTTTCGGGCAGGCCATCCGCGGCTCCGACCCCCAGGCCCGCGTCCCCGCTGCGGACCTGCTCGCCGGGTTGCGCGGCAAGGACGTCGTCATCGCCTTTGTCGAAAGCTACGGGAAGGTCGCCGTTCAGGGCACGAACTTCGCCCCCGGCGTCGACGCCTTCCTGCGCCGGAGCACTGCCTCGCTGGCCCGCGCCGGCTGGTCCACGCGGAGCGCCTGGGTCACCTCGCCGAGCTTCGGCGGGGTCAGCCAGCTCTCCCACTCCACGCTGCAGTCAGGGCTGTGGGTCAACACCGAGCAGCGGTATGCCCAGCTGGTCGCCAGCCGCCGGTTCACCCTCAGCGACGCCTTTGGCAAGGCCGGCTGGCGAACCGTGAGCGACAGCCCCGAGGACGACGTCGCCTGGCCGCCCGGCACGCAGTTCTACCACTTCGACCAGCTTTACGACCGGCGCAACGTGGGCTACCACGGCCCGGCCTTCAGCTACGCCTCAATGCCCGACCAGTACACCCTGGCCACGTTCCAGCGGCTGGAACTCGCCCCCGGCCACAAGCCCGTGATGGCCGAGATCGACCTGGTCTCCTCGCACTATCCCTGGGCTCCGCTGCCGGCCATGGTGCCCTGGAACAAGATCGGCAACGGCTCGATATTCGGCCCGATGGCCGCCGGCGGCCAGACCCGGCTCTCCATCCTGGGCAGCGCCAGCAAGGAGCGCCAGGGCTTCGCCAGATCGATCGAGTACTCGCTGCGGGCCCTCACCTCATGGGTCACCGAGCTCAACGACCCGAACCTCGTGCTCATCCTGCTCGGCGACGAGCAGCCCTCTGCCCCTGTCAGCCGCCCCGGGGCCAGCCCTGAGGTGCCGATCTCGATCATCGCCCACGACCCTGCCGTGTTCCGGCAGATTGCCTCCTGGCGCTGGCAGGACGGGCTGCTGCCCGGTCCCGCCGCTCCGCTCGAGCCGATGGCCGCCTTCCGCAACCAGTTCCTCGGCGCCTTCAGCACGGCCCCGGCCCGAGCGGCGCCGGCCCATGGACCCGCCGCATCCGGACCGCCACGGTGACGGCGCTCCGGGACGGAGGCCAGGTTCAGGTGAACGAGAACGCCGATCGCTAGCCCCGCGACCACGATCAGGATCACCCCGGCGCAGCCACCACCACGAACCTCGGCCTGAGCTGCAGCTCGCGATACGATCGGTTCCTGCCGCGAGGCAGGTCACGCGATCCGGGACGGAGCAGCTACCGGTGAAACAGCCGCAGCCGCCGTGCGCATAGCGGGACCAGGGTGGCGGCGCCGGTGGCCACGGAGCCGGCCGGTGCGCAGCGCACTGCCCGCCCAGAGCGGCCTGCCGGGCGGGGGAGCGGGCGGCCACGAGCAGGCCGGGGACCGCCAGCTGGTGGCCGCAGCGGTAGGCCGGCTGACGCAGGAGCACTGGGACGTGCTGCGGGAGTGCTACTTTCGCGGGAGCTCGGTTGCCCAGGCTGCGGAGGCACTGGGGATCGCGCCCGCCGCGGTGAAGTCCCGCACCTACTATGCGCTGCGTGCGCTGCGGCTGGCCGTCGAGGAACTGGGCAGTGCCGAATGAAGGCCGGCCCGTACGCGCCTGCCCGGGGTGTCAGGGCAGGTGGCTGGTGTCGTTGACGCGATGGACGGCGGCAAATCCGCGGCCGTGCCACTGGATCTCGTTAATGGAGGCGGAGCCGAGATATAGCCGGTAAAGGGTGGCGAGCGGAACGCAGAGAGCCCGGCAGAGCAGGATCTTTATCGGGGTGATGTGACTTACCACCAGGACGGTCTGGCCGCTGTGGTTGCGCAGCAGCCGGTCACAGGCCTGGTTTACCCGGTGTGCGGTTTCGGCGAAGCTTTCCCCGCCCGGCGGTGCCTGCTGCGGGTCGCGCCGCCAGGCTGCCGCGGCTGCGGGCCAGCGCTGCTGGATTTCTGCCAGGGTGAAGCCGTCCCAGTCACCGAAATCTGTTTCCCGGAGATCGTCATCGATGGCTGCGGTCAGGCCCAGCATGCCGGCCGCAATGTTGGCGGTGCCGACAGCGCGCTGCAGTGGCGAGCTGACCACGGCGTCGATCGGGGCACCGGTGGCCAGGCGGCAGGCGGCGGCCTGGGCCTGCCGGATGCCGTTGGCGCTGAGCGGGAGGTCGCGCAGCCCGCTGAAGCGGTGTTCGGGTGACAGCTGGGTATCGCCGTGCCGCAGCAGGACGGTGATGGTGGGATCTGCTGTGGGATTATCCCAGCCCAGAGTCATATGGTTGCCCTGCGAGGATGACGAAATGGTGTGTTCCTATGACAGCAGACGAACATGCCAGCAGAACGGTTCAGCCGCCCACCCCTGATCTCGTCACTGTACCCATGCCGTACGGCCTGGCCAGGTCGCCGGGGGTAATCAGGCAGAACGTCAGCATCGTGCGCGGTATCCGCCGAACGCGACGGGGGTTTCCCAGACCCGCACTGCCAGTGTCTCGCCGCCTGCGGCAGCGACGGCCGGCGAGAGGGTGTCATGCACCCAGCGGGCGAACACCTCGACGGTGACCGCCTCGGCGTCGGCTGGGCGTATCTCCTCCAGGTTGCGGTCTTCGACCCGGCTGGTCAGCTCGGTGAGCGCCGCTTCCAGTACATCAAGATCACAGACCATGCCCCGGTCGTCGAGCTGCTCGCGGTCCACCACGATCTCAATCCGGTAGTCATGATCATGGAGTTCTCCCTCTGGCCCGGGCATTCCCGGCATGATGTGGAAAGCTCGGACGCTTCGGCTCAACCCGACTTCACATGTCACCGGCAGTACTCCTGTCGTAGTCAAGAACGGCATGCATCAACCCGGGTTTCCCCTCGTCCACGGCCCGGAACGCCTCGGCTGCGTGGCCGAAGGGGAAGACGTGAGTGCACAACTCTGCCAGCGGCAGTCCGGCCAGCAGTTCAACGGCCTCCCGGCGGCGCCGGGACCGGGTCCAGGTCCCGGACAGCCGGGCCGGCACTGTGGAGACCTGAGTGCTGCGGATGATCAGACGCCGCCGGTGAAAGGCGCCGCCGAGCGGCAGCACCACCGGTTTGGTGCCGAACCACGACGCGATCAGCAGGGTTCCCTCGTGGGCCAGCATGTTCAGCGCCATCGCCGGCGCATCCGGGTTACCGCTGGCGTCAATGACCAGCGGAACCTCCTCTTTCACCAGGTCCTCCGGTGCTGCGGCGGTGACGCCGAGGCTGCCGGCCGTGGCGCGGCGCCACTCCTGGGGCTCGGCAATCAGCGGCCGCCACCCGGAGCGCTGCAGCAGCAGGCCGGTCAGCAGCCCGAGGACGCCGGCGCCCAGCACGATGACCCGGTCGCGATATCCGGCCCCGGCATCGAGCGTCACCTGCAACGCCGTCTCGACCAGCGGGAACAAGGTTGCGGATGCGGGATCGATGGCGGGCAGCGGAATCAGTTCACCAGCCCGCGCCGTGAATACGTCCTGGTGCGGATGGAACGCGAAAACCGCCTGGCCGGACTCTGCTACTTCGCCGACGCACGCATACCCGTAGGCGAAGGGATAGGAGAAGGTACCGCCTAGCGCGCCGATCGTGTCGTCCAGCGCCAGGTCGGCAGGGACCTCGCCGCGGTACACCAGCCGTTCGGTGCCACCGCTGATGCCAGAGCACAGCGTGCGGACGAGGACCTCACCGGCCGCAGGCCGCGGTGCGGGCAGGTCCCTGATCTCCACACAGCGCGGCGCGGTATGAAAGAGTGCGCGGGCGGGCACGCGGCTCATTTACCCAACTATCTGGACCGGTAGTCTCATGACCTACCACACGTGACTCTCAGCCCACCGGTTCACACGCGCGAGACATCTGATGTGCCCCGGGTTTCCCGGAGCCCGGATGCTGGAGTGCGGTCATGCTACGGGTTCGGCGGTGTCGCGGGCCCCGAGGCGCAGGTGCTCGGTGTGGTAGACGGCCTCGTCCAGCAGCATCGCGACGTGGTTGTCATACAGGGCGTAGACGATGGCCCGGCCGTTGCGCTGGGTGTCCACCAGGCCCAGGTGCCGCAGCACCCGCAACTGGTGGGAGACGGCCGAGCGTTCCATCCCCACCGCGGACGCCAGTTCGCCGACGGTGCAGGCGCCCTGGCGCAGCCTGGACAAGATCAGCAGCCGGCTCGGGGCGGCCAGTGCCTGCAGCGTCGCGGCGGCAGCTTTGGCGGTCTCCGCGTCCAGTTGCGCCGGTGGTGTCACCTGGCCCCGCACGCCATGCCCCATGGCGGCATCCTAGCCAAGACTCTCGCGTGAACAAGCCTTCATATGTTCCTGTAAGCTCGCGTAAGCCATGACCACCCCCGCCACCGCCGCCCCGGCCCATGACGCGGCGCATCGCCGCGCCGCCAACCGGGCAGTTGCCGTTTCCGCCGCCGGGCTGGCGCTCACCGGAGCGATCGAACTGGCCATCGCCCTGGTGACCGGGTCGGTGGCGCTGCTCGGCGATGCGATCCACAACCTGTCGGACGTGTCCACCTCGGTGGTGGTGTTCGCCGGCTTCTGGATCTCGAAGAAGACCGCCACCCGCGCCTACCCGTACGGGTACGAGCGGGCCGAGGACCTGGCCGGGCTCGGGGTGGCCCTGGTGATCTGGGCCAGCGCCGTCTTCGCCGGCTACGAGAGCTACCAGAAACTGGTGCACCACACCCCGACCACCTCCATCCCGCTGGGCATGACCGCCGCGGTGCTGGGCATCATCGGCAACCAGGCCGTCGCCGCCTACAAGCGCCGGGTCGGCCGGCACATCAACTCCCTGACCCTGCTGGCTGATGCCCGCCACTCCTGGCTCGATGCGATCGCTTCCCTCGGCGCCCTGGCGGGCCTGGCGCTGGTGGCCGCCGGGCAGTCCTGGGGTGACCCGGTCGCCGGGTTCGCTATCACCCTGTTCATCTGCCACGTCGGTTACGAGGTCACCGGCGACATCGTCCACCACCTGATGGACGGCGTGGAGCCGGCCCAGCTGGCCGCCGCCGAGCAGGCAGCCGCCGCCATCGGCGGCGTCACGGCGGCGACCGCCCGGGGCCGGTGGATGGGGCGGACCCTCATCCTCGACCTCGAAGCCCATCTTGACCCCGCCCTCACCCTCGCCGATGCCCAGCACATCACCCGCAGCATCGACCAGGCCGTCCACGCCGCCGTCCCCGAGGCCGGCCAGGTGCACAGCCACGCCCACCCCGGCTTATCGCCGGGGCTGGGTTTCCGCTGAGTGGCCCGATGGTGACTCGCCGAGCAGGTAGCCGGGCCACCTTGAACGGGAAGCCGGTCGGGGACGCCCGGGCATCGGTGCGGACGTGCACCTCGCCGCGGGCGGCCTGGGCGAGAAGGCGCCTCTTGTACGCGCGGGCCAGGCCGGACTCCCGGCACAGCGCGAACGCGGTACCGGCCTGTACTCCCGCGGCGCCTGCCCTCATTGCCCGGGCCAGGCCGGATGGTGTGCCGTAGGAACCGGCCATCCAGAAGGGCACGCCGAGTCTGGCCAGCTCCCGCGGGTCCGCAATGTCGCGGCCGTTATCGACGGGCTGCCCGGACGGGTCCAGGCGGCGCGGCCCACGTGGCGGCGCATTATGCCCGCCGGCCGTGTGGCCCTCGACGATGAAACCGTCTGGCCGGGCGGCCGGATCGGCCGCGAGCGCCGCCGCCAGGTCGACCGACGCGACGATCGCGTCAAACCGCGGCCGGAAGATCGCCGGCCGCTCAGGCGAGACGGTGGCGGGGTCGAACTGCACGAAATAGTCCCCGTCCCCGGGCCGGGCCCCCTGCACCCGCACTGGCAAGGCCACCGGTTCATGCCGGGCTAGCTGGCCGAGCAGCACGGGAAGGTCCGCTGGATTGCCGGCGCCCATGATGACGTGGTCCACACCGGCCAGCATCGCGCCATAGCAGGCAAACGGGATCGGGTACTCGATCTTGCGGAGATAGTTGATCCCGACCAGTCCGTCATGCCCTTCCTTGGCAAGAAAGACCTCGGTGAAGTTGGCAGCGATGGTGAGTTCAGCGAGTGCCCGCGCCCAGCGCAGGCTGTATCTCAGCACTGGGCGGAACGGCTTGCCGGCGGGGATGCCGCCCGCCACGTAATAGGCGGCGAGAATACGCTCCGCGACCCCCGGGGCAGGAAAATGCTCTAGCGCCCGCCGCACGTGACCACCAGGGTCGCCGCGCTGCAGTCGCCGCGCGCACAATCTCCAGTGCGGTTCCTGACACCACACCTAGCTGGCCAGCCCGCGCCACCGCGCTGGCCAGCGGCCAGCCAGAAACCGCCACCCCCATGCCACCCTGGATGATCCTGGGCCGCGATGGGGTGTCAGCGCCCATGGTGTCCCCCGGCCTCCGGCGCCGTGCCAGATCAATTCGCGCGACCCGGCAGGAGCCTCAGCCCAAGCATCCAAGGGCGGCGGGACCAATGGCAGGGCCGACCGGCCCGGCACGACCGGCCGTTGGTCCCGTTCGCTGTCACGAGCCCCAAGGGAGCGCATCGGGCGAACGGCACTATCCGCGGCGGCCGGTCCGTGCGCGGCTGGGTCAGAGCTTGGTCAGTTTGGCGTAGGGCG
>JBLMWU010000130.1:0-11161 GCA_050257395.1 Gemmatimonadota bacterium
GAGCAGGTGCTGGGCACGCCGGTGCGGGCCGTGGTGGGCGGGCTGCACCTGCCGGTGCACCCGCTGGGCACAGCGCTGCTGCCGCAGGCGGTGCTCGGCTCCCCGCACCCGCCGTGGCGGCTGGTGGGCGAGCGGGACGCCGAGACCGTGATGGACGCCATCGCCGCGCGCGGCCCCCGGCTGGTCGCGCTGTCCGGCCACGACAGCACGCCGTGGGCGTTCGCGGAGTTCGAGCGCAGGTTTGGCAGCGCCTACCGGCTCGTCCGGGCCGGTGAGGAGCTGCGCATCCCGCTCGCCGGGGCAGGTGCCGCCGGACCGGGCTGAAGGGGACGCTCCAGCCTGGGGAGTAAGCCTGTGCCGCGGCCCGCACCCGCGGGGGTCAGCGCAGCGGCGGCAGGTCCTGGCCCTCGCCCAGGACCGTGCGGAACAGGTCGCCGGTCTCCGCCAGCCGGCCCGGCAGGGTGCGGATCGTGAAGCCGTCGGGCCGCAGCGACGGGTCGTCCAGTTCCTCCCAGCTGATCGGCGCCGACACCGGCGCGCCCGGCCGCGGCCGCGGGCTGTAGGGGGCCACCAGCGTCTTGTTGATCGCGTTCTGGGTGTAGTCGAGCCGCGCCTGCCCGCCCCGCTCCCGCCGGTCCCACTTCCAGCTGACCAGGTCGGGCACGACCGCGCCGACGGCCTTGGACAGCTGCTCCACCCAGCCCCGGGTGTCGTCGAACGACAGGCCCTGGCGGACGGGCACCCAGATCTGGATGCCCCGCTGGCCGGTGACCTTGGGCTGGGCCCGCACCCCCAGGTGCTCGAACGCGGTGCGGTGCAGGCGGGCCAGCACCAGCACGTCCTCCCAGGAGGTCTCCTCGCCCGGGTCGAGGTCCACCAGCGCGTAGCTGGGGCAGCGCGGCTGCTCCGCGCGCGACGTCCACGGGTGCCACTCCAGGGCGCCGAAGTTCGCCGCCCACACCAGCGCGGCCGGCTCGTCCACCACCAGGTAGGTCCTGGTCTCGCCGTCGCCCGCCTCCGGGTTGTCCCAGCGGCCGACCCAGTCCGGCGCGTGGCCGGGCAGCTGCTTGTGCCAGAAGCCGGGCCGGTCGGCCCCGTCCGGGAAGCGGTGCATGTTGAGCGGGCGGCCCGCCAGGTACGGCAGCACCACCGGGGCGATCCAGGCGGCATAGCGGATGAACTCCCGCTTGGTCACCGGCTTCTCCCGGCCCCGGGCCGGGAACAGCACCTTGTCCAGGTTGGTCAGCCGGAGCCGCCGGCCGAACACCTCCCAGGTGCCGCCGCGCCCCAGCTCGTCCAGGGCGGCCAGTTCGTGGTCCCCGGGGCCGGGCACCACCGGCGGGCGCAGCGTGACCGAAGCCTCGGCCGGCGGCAGGTCGGAGCGCCACATCCGTTCCGGGTCGGCCTTGACCTGGTCGTTGGTCCGGCCGCTGAGCACCGACCGCGGGTGCTCTTCCGGATCCCAGCCGGGCACCGCGTACTCGTCCTGCTTGTGCAGCAGCAGCCACTGCGCCTTCCCGGACTCGTCCTGGCCGCGCTGCACCAGCACCAGGCGTCCCTGCAGTTTCTCGCCGTGCATGTCAGCGTGCAGTTCGCCAGCGGCGACCGCGGCCGCCGGGTCGTCTGTGGCGTGCGGCTCCCAGGTGCCGCGGTCCCACACGATCACGTCCCCGCCGCCGTACTCACCGGCCGGGATCACCCCTTCGAAGTTCAGGTACTCGATCGGATGGTCCTCGACGTGGACGGCGGCCCGCTTCACCTTCGGGTCGAGGGTGGGACCCTTGGGCACAGCCCAGCTGACCAGCACGCCGTCGATCTCGAACCGCAGGTCGTAGTGGAGGCGGCGGGCCCGGTGCCGCTGCACCACGAACCGGCGCGCCCCGTCGGCAGCGGCCGCGGGGGAGGCGCCGGCCGGTTCGGGCGTGCGGGCGAAATCACGCTTGCGGCGGTACTGGCCGAGCGGCTCGCTGTCCGCCGCGGCGGCGCGTTTCCCGGCGGCGGCCTTGCCGCCCGGCTTCCGCGTGGGTGCGGGCCTGGCCGCCGCCCGCTTCGGTCCGCCCATGACACCTCCGCACCTTTCCCTGACGGGCTACCCGCCAGGCGGCCGGTGATGCCAGCAGGCCGCCTACTCGATCACGTCGGCGGCGGCGGGGCCGAACACGGTCAGCTGCCCGAGCACGGGGGAGGGGTCACCGGACCAGTCCAGCGCGGCGAGCTGAGCCCGGCTGCGCCGTCCCATCCGCCACCGGAACGCCTCGAACCTGGTGGTGGTCAGCGTCAGGCAGGGACCCGGCCCGCCGTCGTCCGGGCCCACCTGGAACTCGCCGTCTTCCACGATCACCCGCAGCGGTATCGGGGGCCGCAGCCACCGCAGCAGCCGGCCGGCGCATTCGGTGACCACCTCGGCGTCCCGGGCGCCGGGGACGCCGAGCGCGCCGCGGATGTCGTGCTCGTGGCTGGCCACGTCGATCACCGCTGGCCACAGCCGGGCGGACGCGATGACCTCCCCGAACGCGGGGGCGGCCGAGTCCCAGGCGGCCAGGATCGCGGCCAGGTCCTGCCCGGCGAACCGGGCGACCTGAGCGGCGGTCTCGGCGTCGTCCGGCGGCCCCGCCAGCAGCCCGGCGCTGGCGTCCCCGGCGATCGCGGCCAGGTGCGCCAGCACGTCCCGGACCGACCAGCCCGGGCACGCGGGCACGGGGGCGGCCTGGTCTTCCGCGCTGAGCCCGGTCACGAGATCGAGCACCCGGGCCCGGGTGCCGGCGTAGAGCCGGGCGAGATCGGTCTTGCTGGTGCTGGCGGTCACGATCGCACCTTACGGCGCTGCCGTGGCCCCAGGCCAGCGCGGGGTGCGTAACGGCGGCTGGCCGCGATGCGTTTCTGCACCTAGAGGTGGCCCGGCCGGACCGGTCCTCCCCCTAACCGCGTGCCGGGCCGCCTCTCCGGGAGGGCCGCCGGGGCGGCAGCCAGACCCGGCCCGCTGGCCGGGGCCGGGCTGGCGCCGCGGGCGGCCGGTTCCGTACGATTCGCGTCGTGGACGCGGTGATCTTCGACCTGTTCGGCGTCCTGATCCGGCCGCCCACCGCCCGCGGCAGGCGGCGGCTGCGCGCGCTGGCCGGGCTCGGCGAGCCGGCCTTCGGCACCCTGTACTGGCAGCACCGGCCCGGCTACGACGCTGGCGACCTGGATTCCGCCGGGTACTGGCGGCTGATCGGCGAGCAGGCCGGCCGCAGCTACGACGCCGGGCAGGTGCGGGCGCTGGTGCAGGCGGACGCGGCGATGTGGGCCCGGCCCAGCCGGCTCATGGTGCGGGCGCTGCTGGCGCTGCGGCCGGCCGGGGTGCGCACCGCCATCTTGTCGAACGTGCCCGGTGACATCTGGCACCGCCTCACCCGGGAACACCCCTGGCTGCTGGCGCCCGACGCGGCGACCCTGTCCTTCGAGGCCGGCGCGGTCAAGCCGGACCCGGCGATCTACCGCCGCTGCCTGGGCCAGCTCGGGGTCGCCCCGCAGCGGGCGCTGTTCGTCGACGACCGGGCGGAGAACATCGCCGCCGCCCGGGAACTCGGGCTGCGCACCCGCCGCCTCACCCCGCACGGCCAGCCGCTGCTGGCCGCCTCGCTACGCCGCAGCGCCCGCCAGCGGGCCGGGCTCAGTCAGTCTGGGTGACCTTGGACAGCCCCCGGGGCCGGTCCGGGTCGATGCCGAGCCGCCGTGCCAGCGCCTCGGTCAGCAGCTGCCCGGGCACGACCAGGCCCACCGGGGCCAGCCATTCCGGCAGGTCGGGGCCGGGCAGCGCCAGGTCGCTGGCGGCCGCCAGGTCATGCCCGCCGCCGATGGCGTAGGCCCGGGCGCCGGCGCCCCGGACCCGCCGGGCCAGGTCGACGGTCCCGGCCAGCGCGGGCCCGGTGCCGGCGGCCACGATGATGGCCGGGGTCTGCGCGTCGACCACCGCGATCGGCCCGTGCAGCAGGTCGGCCCAGGACAGCCCCATGGCGTGCAGGTAGCAGGCCTCTTTGAGCTTGAGCGCGATCTCCAGCGCGGCCGCGTAGGCGAAGCCGCGGCCGGACACCACCACCCCGGGCACCCCGGCCAGCTCCGCGGTCACCGCGTCCAGCTCCAGCGGGCGGGCCAGCATCGCCTCGATCGCGCCCGGCACGGCCCGCAGCGCGCCGGGGTCCAGCGGCGCCCCCAGCGCCAGGGCCAGCACCGCCAGCGCGGCGAGCTGGGTGGTGAAGCTCTTGGTGGCCGGCACCGCCTGCTCGGTGCCGGCGTGGGTGGCGAACGTGACCTCGGCGGCCTCGGCCAGCGGCGAGCCGGGCCCGTTGGTGATGGCCAGCGTCCGCGCCCCGCAGTCCCGCGCCCACAGCAGCGTCTGGGCGATCTCCTCGGTCCGGCCGGACTGGGACAGCGCGACGGCGAGCACCCCGGACAGGTCGATGCGGCTGCCGTAGGTGGTGGCAACGGACGGTGACGCCAGCGTGGCCAGCCGGCCCAGGTGCACCTGGCACAGGTAGCTGCCGTACACGGCCGCGTTGTCGGAGGTGCCGCGGGCGATGAACAGGACCTGGCGGGTGCCCCGGGCCACCGCGGCGGCCTCGGCCCGGCGCGGCAGCAGCGCCCCGATGGTCGCCCGCAGCGCGGCGGGCTGCTCCGCGATCTCTGTCCGCATGCGGGTCGGCGCCGCGGCGCTCATGCCTGCGCTCCTTCCTGGCTGGGGTCTTCGTCCTGGCCGGGGTCTTCGTCCTGGCCGGTGCGGGCTCCCGGCCCGGGGCCGCGGAACGCGGCCCGCAGCCGCGCTTCGGCCGCCGCGGGCGCGCCCACGTGGTCGAGGCCGAGCAGGGCGGCCCCGGCCACCGGCGGCAGGTCCACCAGGTGCGGCTGTGCCTGCGGCGCCCGCTCCGCCAGGCCCTCGGTGACCAGCGTCGTGAGCAGGGGGTCGGCGGCGCTCAGGATGCTGCCGCCGAGCACAACCGCGGCCGGGGCGGCGGCCAGGTCCAGCCGGCGCAGCGCGGTCACCGCCATGGTGACGACCTCGCCGGCCTGCCGGCTGACCAGTCCCCGGGCGACCCCGTCACCGCGGCCGGCCGCCGCGAACAGCACCGGCACGAGCCCGTACAGCGTGGCCTCGTCGATCGTGCCGGTGTGCAGCCCGATCACCACGTCGCGGACCGTGGGCACGCCGAAGTAGCCGGCGACGTCCGCGCTCAGGCAGGTCTGCGGGCCGCGGCCGTCCTCGGCCCGCACCGCCCACCACAGCGCCCCGCGGCCGAGGTCCCCGCCGCCGCCCCAGTCCCCGCTGATCCCCCCGAGCGACAGGAACCGGGTCACCCGCCCGTCCGGGGCCACGCCCACGCAGTTGATGCCCGCGCCGCAGGTCACCGCCACGCCCGGGTGCGCGACCTTCTCCAGCCGGCCGTCCGGCCCGCACCTGCCGGTCACCCCGGCCCGCAGCACCGCGAACGTGTCGTTGACGACCGTGTTCTCCGGCGACCACTGCCGGGCCCGGACCAGGCCGGTGAGGTGCTCTTCTTCCTCCGGCAGGTCTGCCCCGGCCAGGCAGGCCGAGGTGCAGGCGGCCACCGCCGGGCCGGCCGGGGCGGCCAGGCCAGCCGCCTGCGCAGCCGCCGCGACCAGCGACTCCAGCCGCCGCATCGCCTCGCCGTCGCCGACTCCCTGCGGGTTGCTGCCGCCGCCGCGGGCCCGGCCCAGTACCGTGCCGTCCGCCGCGACCAGCGCGACCTCGGTCTTGCTGTTGCCCCCGTCGATCGCCAGCACCGCTGCCAGGGTCACCCGGCCGCCCAGGGGAGGAACGCGCGGTTCTCGGCGAGCAGCCGGTCGGTGAGCTGGCCTGCCAGGTCGTACTGGCCGACCAGCGGGTGCGCCAGCAGGGCGGCGGCGACCCGGTCCCGGCCGCCCCGGACCGCGGCCGCCACCGCGAGCTCCTCGTAGGCGGACACGTGCGCCACCAGGCCGCGCATGAGCGGGTTCAGCGGGGCGAACGTCACCGGCCGCGGGCCGCCGGCGGTGATCACGGCGGGCACCTCGATGACCGCCTCGTCCGGCAGGAACGGCATGGTGCCGTCGTTGCGCAGGTTCACCACCTGGGTGTCACCGGTGTCCGCCACCAGCGACGCCAGCAGCGCGACCGCCGCCTCGGAGTAGAACGCCCCGCCGCGCTGGCCCAGCAGCTCCGGCTTGCGGTCCAGGGCCGGGTCGGCGTACATCGCCAGCAGCTCGCGCTCGATCGCGGCAACCTGCTCGGCCCGGGTGGGCGCCTGCCGCTGCTCGGCCACCACCAGGTCGTGGGCGTAGAAGTAGCGCAGGTAGTAGGAGGGGACGCTGGCCGTGTCCGTCAGCACGGACACCGGCAGCTCGATCCGGGCGGCGAGCTCGGCGCCGTGCGCGGCCAGCAGGTCCGGCAGCCGGTCCGTGCCGTCGACCGTGACCGAGCGTTCCCAGGTCAGGTGGTTCAGGCCGACGTGGCCGAGGCTGACCTGCTCCGGCGGGACGCCGAGCATCCCGGCGAAGATGCGCTGGAAGCCGATGGCCACGTTGCACAGCCCGACCGCCCGGTGCCCGGCGTCCAGCAGCGCCCGGGTGACGATGCCGACCGGGTTGGTGAAGTCGATGATCCAGGCGCCGGGCGCGGCCAGCCGCCGGGCCCGGTCCGCGATGTCCAGCACCACCGGCACCGTCCGCAGCGCCTTCGCCAGCCCGCCCGCGCCGGTGGTCTCCTGCCCGACACAGCCGCACTCCAGCGGCCAGGTCTCGTCCCGCTGCCGGGCCGCCTGCCCGCCCACCCGCAGCTGCAGCAGCACCGCGCCCGCGCCGTCGAGCGCCTCGTCGGTCCGGGTGGTCCAGGTCAGCCGGCCCGGGTGCCCGAGGGCCTTCATGATCCGGGCGGACACCGGGCCGACCGCCGCCAGCCGGCTCTCGTCCGGGTCCGCCAGCACCAGCTCTTCCACGGCCAGCTGGCCGGCCAGCCGCGCGATGCCGTCCACCAGCTCCGGGGTGTAGGTGGACCCGCCGCCCACCACCGCGAGCTTCATCCGAACGCCTTCGCGGTGGAGCCTGCCTGGGCCACGTGGCAGGCGGCCTGGTGGCCGGGGGAGAGCTCGGCCAGCGCGGGCGTCACCGCGTGGCACTCCGGGACCGCCAGCGGGCAGCGCTGGCGGAACCGGCAGCCCGGGACCGGGTCGATCACCCTGGGCGGTTCGCCGCGGTCGGTCTCCGCGCCCACCCCGAGCGGCGCCCGCGGGTCCGGCACCGCGGACAGCAGCAGCTGGGTGTAGGGGTGCCGGGGTTCCGCCAGCACCTCCTCCACCGGGCCGGTCTCGGCGATCTGGCCGGCGTACATGACGATCAGCCGGTCGGCGACGTACCGGGCGCTGGCCAGGTCGTGGGTGATGTACAGGATCGACACCCCTTCGGAGTCGCGCAGCGTGGCCATCAGGTTGAGCAGGCCGATGCGGATGGACACGTCCAGCATGGACACCGGCTCGTCGGCCAGGATCAGCTTCGGCCGCATGGCCAGCGCCTGGGCGAACCCGACCCGCTGCCGCTGGCCGCCGCTGAGCTCGTGCGGGTAGCGGCGCAGCACGTCCGCGGCGGGGGTGAGGCCGACCACGTCGAACACCCGCACCGCCTCGGCGTCCCGCTGCTCGCGCGACAGCTCCGGGCGGTGCAGCTGCAGCCCGCGCAGCACCCCGTGCGAGATCCGGAACACCGGGTTGATGGAGCTGAACGGGTCCTGGAACACCATCGGCACCTGCCCGCTGTACCGCAGCCCGTCCCGGCGGGACCGGATGGCCGACAGCGGCGTGCCCTGGAACCAGATCTCCCCGCTGGTGGGCTTGTACAGGCGGGCGAGCATGCGGGCGATCGTGCTCTTGCCGCTGCCGCTCTCCCCGGCGAGGGCGACGATCTGCCGTTCCCCGACGGTCAGGGTGACGTCGTCGACCGCGTGCAGGGTCCGCTGCGACAGCGCGTTGCCTATCTTGAAGTGCTTGGTCAGGCCTTCGGTCCGCAGCAGCGGCGCGGACTGCCCCGCGGGCTGCGCGCCCGGCCCGGCGGTGGTCGCTTCGGTCACGGCGCGCTCCCGGCAGGCTCGTCGCTGGGCTGCCCGTACAGATGGCACCGCACGCCGGTGCCGTTCACCTGGTACACCTCCGGCGCCGTGGTGTGGCACCGGTCCATCACCTTCGGGCACCGCGGCGCGAACCGGCAGCCCGGGGGCGGGGCAGCCAGGCTCGGCGGGCTGCCCGGGATCCCCTGCAGCGCCCGCCGCGGTCCCCGGATAGACGGGAACGCGTCCATCAGCCCGGCGGTGTAGGGGTGCAGCGGGGAGCCGAACAGGTCCCGGGTGCCGCCCAGCTCGCTGACCTGCCCCGCGTACATGACCATCAGGCGGTCGGAGAAGTGGCTGACCAGCGACATGTCGTGGGTCACGAAGATCACCGCGAACCCGAACTGCTGCTGCAGCTCCTTGATCTGCACCATCAGCGACCGCTGGGCCACCACGTCCAGCGCGGAGGTGGGCTCGTCCATGATCACCAGATCGGGGGTGAAGAGCAGCGCCATCGCGATCATCGACCGCTGCCGCATGCCCCCGGAGAGCTGGTGCGGGTAGCTGCGCAGGTGCACCGGGTCGATGCCCACCATCCGGAGTACCTCCGCCGACCGGCGGGCGATCTCGGCGCTGCCGGTCTCCCCGTGTGCCCGCATCACATCCCGGAACTGTGCCCCGATCGACTTCACCGGGTTGAGCGCGTTCATGGCGCTCTGCATGACCACCGACAGCTGCTTCCAGCGGACCGCGGTGAGCTCCCGGTCGGTGAGGCCGACCATGCTGCGGCCGGCGAAGGTGACGCTGCCGCCGGTGATCAGGGCCGGCGGGGACAGCAGCTGGGCGATGCCGAACAGCAGGGTCGACTTGCCGCAGCCGGACTCGCCGACGATGGCCAGGAACTCGCCCCGGTCCAGCTCGAAGCTGACCCGGTCGACCGCCCCGGCGCTGCCGGACTCCAGCACGTACTCCACCGACAGGTCACTGACGGTGAGGATGGGGCCGGGCAGTGCCGGTTCAGGCTGGGCGGGGGAGCCCCCGCCCAGCAGGGCCTCAGCTGGTATGGCGGGCACGGACCCTCCTCCGCGTCATTGTCTTCCTCAGGGGCCGCAGCGCGGGGTTGCCGATCTCGTCGAAGGCGTAGTTGAGCAGGGCGAAGGCCGCGCCGAGGGCGGCGATGCAGGCGCCGGGCACCACCGCCCACAGGTACTGGCCGGTCTGCAGCGCCTCGTTGTTCTCCGCCCAGTAGAGCATCGTGCCCCAGCTCTCGGTGTTCGGGTCACCCAGGCCGATGAACTGCAGGCTGGAGCCGAATAGCACCGCGTACAGCGCGTTGGTCAGGAAGCTGGCGACCAGCAGCGAGGTCATCGTCGGCAGGATCTCCACCAGCACGATGTACATCCGCCGCTCGCCGCGCACCTTCGCCGCCTCCAGGAAGTCGCGGCTGCGCAGGGACAGCGCCTGCGACCGCAGCTGGCGGGCGGTGTAGGACCAGCCGGTCAGGGTCAGCACCAGCACCAGCACCGTCGTGCCCGCGTTGCGCACGTAGGTGCCGATGACGATGAGCAGCGGGAACAGCGGGATGACCAGCAGCACGTCGGTGAGCAGGTTCAGCGCGCCGTCCCACGCGCCGCCCAGATAGGCGGCGGCCACGCCGACCAGCGCGGCGATCACGGTGGACATCAGCCCGACGCTGACCGCGATGATGAGCACGTCCCGGGTCCCGTAGACCGCCTGTGCCCAGATGTCCTCGCCCAGCGCGGTGGTGCCGAGCAGGTGCCGGGCCGACGGGCCGAGGCTGCGCGCGTAGATGGTGGCGTGCGGGTCGTCGCTGGCGATCAGCCCGGGGAACAGCGCCACGAAGCAGAACACCGCCAGCAGCACCGTGCCGGCTGTCGCCTTGCGGTTCGAGCGGATGGCGGTGACCAGCCGGGACCGGCCCAGCCGGCCGCGGCGGGTGCGGGCGGCGGCGGGCTCGGCCGGCAGGCCGGCGGCGGGGGCGGACGGCGCGGTGGCCGGGGGCAGCATGGCCATGGGTCAGCCCGTTCCCCTGGTCCGCGGGTCGAACAGCACGGTGGCGATGTCGGCGAGCAGGATCGCCACCAGCACCGCCACCGTGATCAGCAGGAACAGCGCCTGCATCAGCGGGTAGTCCTCATAGTTCACCGCCTGCAGCAGCATGTAGCCGACGCCGGGGTAGTTGAACACGTACTCGACCAGGATCGCGCCGCCCACCACGAAACCCAGCGACATCGCGAATCCGGTCAGGTTCGGCAGTATCGCGTTGCGGGCCGCGTAGTCCAGCATGATCCGCCGGCCCGGCAGCCCCTTGGCGCGGGCCATCCGCACGTAGTCCTCGGCCAGCGTGGTGATCATGTTGTTGCGCATGGTCAGGATCCAGGTGCCGATCGTGGTGATCAGCAGCGCGGCGGCCGGGAGCAGGGCATGCGTCAGCACGTTGCCGATGAAGGGCAGGCTGAACGACGGGGTGAGCCCGATGTCGAACGAGCCCGACGGCGGCAGCACCCGCCACTGGACGGCGAACAGCAGGATCAGCATCATGCCGACCCAGAAGTAGGGGATGGCCGAGCTGATCACGAAGACCGGCGGGACGACGCTGTCCAGCCGCCCGCCGCGGCGCCAGGCCGACACGATGCCGATGCCGGTCCCGGCCACGAACGCGAGCACGGTGGTGAGCCCCACCAGGCCCAGGGTCCAGGGGATGGCGTCCAGGACCACCCGCCCCACCGACTCCGGGTACAGGTACAGCGAGGTGCCGAAGTTCCCGGAGGCCACGTTGCCGAGATAGCCGCCGTACTGGGCCAGCAGGCTCTGGTGGTTGTTGAGCCCGAACGCCACCGCCAGGGCCTTGAACGCCTGCGGCGAGACCGGGCCGCGGAACTTCGTCATCATCGCCAGCGCCGGGTTCCCCGGCATCATCCGCGGCAGGAAGAAGTTGAGCGTCAGGGCCGCCCACAGGGTCAGCACGAAGAAGCCGAGGCGGCGCAGCGCGAATCTCATCCCCGCCTCCCGTCACTCACCGGCGTGTCTCCTCGAATGGTGGCCTGGCCTGGTGGGGCCGGGGGCGCCCCC
>JBLMWU010000131.1:0-4261 GCA_050257395.1 Gemmatimonadota bacterium
CCACGATGACCGTCTCGCCGTCGATCTCGGCGGATCCGGCCAGCACCGCGCCGACCGCTTCCATCATGCGCATCCGTGCCCGGGGCGGGCGACGCAGCCGCTCCAGCAGGGCTGGCTCGAGCGTCACCCAGCGGCCGCGAAGCCTGATCAGCGGCCGCTTTGCCTCGGCGATCTCATTGATCTCGTCCGGGTCCAGCAGCTCGCCGCCAAGCGTGAGCTGCCAGCGGAACTCCAGCAGCGCCTCGAGGCTGAACCCGCCCTCGGTCACCTTCCCCGGCGGGCTGACCACGGCCTGCAGCTTGAGGCCGTCGCCGAGCAGGCTGGAGGGCCACCCGCTCCGGCTGGTCCCACAGGTCAGCCGCGTCCACGATCAAGGTCTCCTCGGCGGTGCTGCGCAGTTGCAGCACCATCCGGAACCGCGGCTCGCCCGCAGCCTCTGTCTCGTCCGTCCCGTCCGGCCTGCTGGCCAGGTCATCGCCCGGCTGACCAGGCTCGTCCTGCTGGTCTAGGTCGCTGAACTGGTCCAGGTCGTCGAGGCGGCCGCGCGGCGCGGGCGCGACGGGTTCCACACGGAGCCCGAGCCGCGCCCCGGCCGCGAGTCCGTCCGCAGTGTCGCTTAGCCACTCCGCCAGGTCGGCCACATCGCACGGCCGGGCCGCGGCGAAGGCCGGCGAGGACACCGCTAACGGCGCGGCAGCGGACCGTACCAGGGTGTCGGCGATCGCGTCCCACAGATCCCGGATCAGCGACTCCGGCGAGCGCAGCCGCATCGGCCGCGTGCCCGGGATGGCCAGGGCATGGGCTGCCGCCGGAAGACAAGAGGCAAGCTCGCGGAGCCAAGTCAGGTCGGCCGCGTCCAGCGGGCCCGCACGCCATGCGTCGGCACCGTCGGCGGTGACCGTCGGCAGCAGGCGGCCGCGCGCCACCAGGCCCACGCCCGCGGTGGCGGCCGCCGCCCACACCGCGACGCTGCGCCGCACGCCTCTGGCGGCCGGGTCGAGCGTGATCAGCTACGGCAGGATCTCGGCCACCGGCACGAGTGTTGCCGTGACCTGCCGCTTGCGCACCCCGTATGTTCCGCCGGGGAAGACCAGCTCCACCTTGTCCGGCCCTGGCCCGGCTCCCCAGAACGCGAACCCGCCCTGCCGCGGGATGTCGCCGGGAACGAATACCGCATCGCCGTCCAGCACGGGACAACAAGCTAGCGGACACAGACCGGCCCGTCCGGCAGACACGCGGCGAAGCCGGTCCAGCCCGGCCGCGGTCCCGTCCCGGCCGGTGGGTGCGACAGCCCGCGGCGGCCTTTCGGACCGTGCTGTCCGGGGAACGACCCCCTGCGTGGCCCACGGTCCCGCTCCGAATCGCCCGCACGCCCAGTCACCGTCACACAGCGTTAGCCGTTTGGTTTCATTGTCCCGAACGGCTGCCGCTGGCAGTGTCACTGACCGGCACGGTCGAGGTCGGCCAGGAGAAGCCTGAGGTCTTGTTCTTCGTAGCGCGGGGAGTCCGGGGGCGCAGCGCGAAGCGCCACAGGCTGAGCCCGGGTATCACCGCCCGGAGACTGGCGATGATCTCCTGCCCGGCCGCGTCGTCGCCGGCGCGGGGCGTGCAGCGCCGTTCCCGTCGCCGCGAGCCGGATCGCCAGGTCAGCCACAGCGGCTCAGGTCCGGCCGCTTCGGTCAGCCGGGCGCATGCGGCGTCTCCGCGCAGCCGCAGGTTCAGCACCAGCACACGGGACGACACCGGGTCACAGACCACCTCATGCTCTTCCCAGGCGGCCCGCAGGTCGATCACGGGCGCCCCCGGCTCGCCGCCGCTGATGGCTGGTTGCCGTTCCTGATGAATCCGTCGTTCCTGATGAATGAGGAGCCTCCCTCACCGGGCGGAGAAGAGGGCATCGTCAGCGGAGGTGGGCTCGTACGCGGTTAGGTCGGGGAGATCCGCCGGGTCAGCGGTCAGGATGTGGGTGAGCTCGTTCCCCGTCCACAGCGCCAGTTCAAGTGACACGCCGGGCAGCGGTTGCGGGGCGCAGCGGACCTCGTAGATGGCGGCCAGCGGGACGGATGCGGAGTTGGCGATGATGCCCGGGCCGGCGATCGCCGGCATGAAGGAAGGCTCCCCGCCGGCCGGCTCGTGCAGCCCGGCCCGCAGCCCGCTCGCGCACACCTCGATGCGGTCCTCGGGGCCCGGATGGAAGGGACTGGTCAGATGAATCTGCCCCTCGGTGCCCTGCAGCAGGAGCCTGCGGCCGCCGGGAAATCAAGGATCCCCCATGACTCCACGTCGACGTCTTCACCGCCCCCGACGGCATCCGCCCTGGCGGACACCGGCCGCCTTCCCGCTCGCAGTTGGCCGTGACCTGGTCGGCACCGTCGCGGCCGCCGGTAAGGGCGCCGTGATGCGCGGCCCGGTGACCGGGGTGGGCCAACTCGGTTGGCTACGGCGGCCGGCCCGGAGCCTCCGCCGAACTTGTCCCGGTCGAGCAGGAGCGGCTGTACCCGCTACCGGAGGGGGCCGACCCGGTGGCTTTCGTCGCCGCAGTTCACCCCGGCGCCACGGCCCACGGCGCCCTGATCGGCCGGGCGCGCACTGGCTGCAGCTGGACGCCCCAGTCCAGGTCAACACACTGCTGCTGGACTTCCTGCCCCGATAACTGGCACTTCCTCCGCGATGCCACCACCGGGCAGGCGCGGGCAGCTCACCACCCTCGCAGTCGCGGGAAACGGCCGCGCCGGAGGAAAGGCCCAGCGCGTCGCACTGGCCTGCCGCCAGGGCGCCCAGACCGAAGTGCTGTGGCCGCCTCCACCACACCGGCGTCGGCCGACGGCATGCGCCGCACGCGGTTTCGTGCGATCGGTCCGGCAACCCCAGAAGCCAGCCATAGGACGCGCGTCTCAGCGCCCGCAGGCCGCTGGCCAGCCGGCCGGGCCCGGCCGCCAGCTCCCGTCCGCAGCGGCATGAACAATCTGAAGCTGAACGGCTGCCGCAGCGTGCTCGCCCACTACATGGCCCAATTCCTGGAGCGCGACCGTGATCAGCTCCCGGCCAGGGCAGCCTTCCACGGCGTAGGAAGCCATCGCCGCGACCGCGCACGCCGCCGCGACCGCGACCGGCGCGCCATGGGTCACCCGGGTCAGCCGGGCGACTACGGCGCGGCGCTGCTGCGTGTGGGTGGCGGGGATCGCCCACCCGGCGGGCAGGATCCGCATCAGGGCACCATTGGTATCGCCGCTGGTGGCATAGATTTCCCCGCTGTCCCGATACCGCGTTACCGCGGCTCGTGTGGTTGGCCCGGCGCCGCGCATCGTGAGCAGCGCACGCGAAAGCTCGTCCAGAAACTGCCGGGCGTCAGCTTGGCCGCCGGTGACGACCAGATGGCTGGCCACCAGCAGCATCCGCGCCGTGTCGTCGGATGTGGCGCCACGCGGCCAGCCGTTATGTTGCGGTATGCCGGCCACTTGCCCCGGGTCGATCTGGTGCGGCGGCCGGCCCTCCCACGGCACGCCGAGCGCATCCCCGGCGGCGAACGCGACCATCCCCGCCGGATCCGCGCGGCGGCGGCACGTCCAGGCCGGGGAACAGCCGGTACAGCATCCGGTACCCGCCGGTTTCGGTCGCCGCGCGCGCGGCGTTTAGGGGCTGGACCGCGCGCCCCAGCCTTTTACTCAGCCGGAGCCGTAGACCCGGTAAAACGCGGTGGGATGCCACCAGCTACTCCTGTAGTAATGGTGCCAGCCGACGCGTGTGCCGGATTCGAGCGCGCCATACGTCCAGCCCCATGAGGCGCCGGACAGCTCGACGTGCCCGCTTCCATAGAACGCGAGGGCGCCCCACTCAGGGTGATAGATGCGTCTAAGCCTCCACCAGTGCAGCATGCCGTAGGTTGTGCGGGGGACGGAGAAGCCGGCGACCGTGTAGGCGCGATAGACCAGGCCCGAGCAGTCATATCCGTAACTGCATGGCCCCGTGCGGCCCCACGAATACCAGCATCCCTTCTGTGACTGCGCCCAATTCATTGCCTCCACGCGGCGAGATGTCGTTGCGGTGAGCGTGACGGCGACCGCCGGGCTGACCCGGGGCGAGCCCGGCAGCCGCAGCCGCTGGCCTACTGTGATCACGTTCGGGTTGGCCACGTGGTGGCGGTTGGCCCACCACAGCGCGGGCCAGTCGGCCGCGCGGCCGTACTGGCGGGCCGCGATCGCCGACAGGGTGTCACCCGCCCGGACGGTGTAGCCGCCGTGGCCGTGGTGATGGGCCGCCG
>JBLMWU010000132.1:0-9140 GCA_050257395.1 Gemmatimonadota bacterium
GGTGAGCTTCGTCCACCCCAAGGCGATCCCGCAGATGGCCGACGCCGACGAGGTGTGGCGGCGGATCACGCCGGCATCCGGCGTGCGCTACTCCGCGCTCGTGCCGAACGTCCGCGGCGCCCAGCGCGCACTCGAGGCCGGCTTCCGCGAGATCGAGGTCGTCGTGTCGGCGTCCGACACCCACAACCGCAAGAACGTCAACCGCTCCACCGAGGAGTCGCTCGACGACATCGCGGCGATCCTCGAGCTCGTGCACGACCGTGGCGCCACCTGCCAGGTCATCGTCTCGACCGCGTGGGGCTGCCCCTACGAGGGCGACGTGCCGGTCGAGCGGGTGGTGGCGGTCGCCGGGCGCGCGCTGAGGGACGGCGCCGACGGCCTCTCGTACGGCGACACGACCGGCATGGCGACCCCCAGCCGGGTGACCCGCCTGGTCGGCGAGACCCGGTCGGCGTTCCCCGACGCCCCGCTGAACCTGCACTTCCACAACACCCGGGGCACCGGCCTGGCGAACGTGCTGGCCGCCCTCGAGCTCGGCGTCAGCGACTTCGACGCCTCGGTCGGCGGCCTCGGTGGCTGCCCCTACGCACCCGGCGCCACCGGCAACATCGCCACCGAGGAACTCGTGCACATGGTCGAGGACATGGGCATCGGCACCGGGGTGGACCTCGCCGCCATGATCGACGCGGCCGCCGAGGCGGAACGGATCATCGGCCGGACGCTGCCCTCCCAGGTGCTGCGGGCGGGCCCGCGCACCCGGACCATCCCGGCCTGGTGACCGGGCCTGACCCGGTGCCCGGCGGCCCGGTGACCGGCTGCCCGGTAACCGGCGGCCCAGTAACCGGCGGTGTGGCCGCGCCCGCGGCCGCCCCGGCCGCCGCCGGCGACCAGCCGGCCGCCGGGCGGCCCTGGCGCCGCGAGCTCGCGGTGCTGGCCGTCTTCCTGGCCGCCGGGGTGGCCGCGACCTGGCCGCAGGTGACCGGGGTCAGCGGGCGGCTGCCCCGGTCCGGGGACGTGACCAGCTACGTGTGGGGCCTGTGGTGGGTCGCCCACCAGCTCAGCCACCTGGGCAATCCCTGGTACACCGGCCAGCTTGCCGCGCCGGCCGGCACCCAGCTGGGCTTCGACACCCTGATGCCGCTGCTGGGCGCGCTGATGACGCCGGTCACGCTGGTGTTCGGCCCGGCGGTGTCCTTCAGCCTGCTGACCGCCGCCGTGCCCGGCCTGGCCTGCTACACGATGTACCGGGCCGCCCGCCTGTGGCTGCCGGGCCTGACCGGGCCGGTGGCGGCCGGGGCCGGTTACGGGCTGTCGGCGATGCTGGCCTTCCAGGACTGGTCCCGCCTGCACGTGGCAGCGGGCATGGTCTTCCTGCCGCTGACCCTGGAGACGGCGGTCCGGTTCCGCCGCGGCCCCACCGCCCGCCGCGGCGCGGCGCTGGGCCTGGTGCTGGGCGGCTCGGTGCTGGTGGCCCAGGAGTCCGCGGTGCTGGCGGTGGCGCTGGCCGCGCTGGTGCTGGTGCCGTGGCTGGCGGCCGCCTGCTGGCGCGGCCGCGGCCGGGCGCTGGGCCAGGTCCGGGCGCTGGCCGCGGGCGCCGCGGTGGCGGCGGCCGTGGCCAGCCCCCAGCTCATCGCCATGCTGGCGCAGCTGCGGGCGGGCGGGGCCACCGCCCCGCCCGCGGACCTGGCCAGCAGCTACCGCCGGTACGTGGCCGAGCTGCCCGCCCTGTTCGCGCCGTCCCCCCGGCTCGCCAGCGTGGGCCTGCGCGGCCTGGCCGCCGTGTACCGGCACTACGACTACCCGCTGGCCCGCGGCGACTCGCTGGTGACCTACGGGGTGGTGCTCACCGTGGCCGCGCTGGCCGGGCTGGCGGTGAGCTGGCGCCGCCGCAGCGCCTGGCAGCTCGCGGCCCTGTGGCTGGGCAGCGCGGCGCTGGCCCTCGGCCCCACGCTGCACATCGGCGCCCGGCAGTACGTGCCGCTGGCCCAGCAGTGGCACGGGCTGCGGGTGTCGCCGCTGCTGCCCTATACCTGGCTGGTGCGGGTGCCGGGGCTGTCCGGGCTGCGGGAAGCCGACCGGCTGGCGCTGCTCGGCCTGGTGGGCGCCGCGCTGCTGGCCGGGGCGGCCGCGCACTGGCTGCGCCGCCATGCCTGGCCGCTGCTGATCGTGGCCGGCCTGGCCGCCGCGCTGGAGGCGGGCTGGTCCGGGATCCCCGGCTCACCCGCCCTGCCGACCGCCATGCCCGCCCTGGACCGCCCGCTGGCCGCCGGCCATTCCGGCTCGATCGTGGTGGACGTGCCGTTCGGGCTGCGCGGCGGGCTGCCGCTGTACGGCCTGCACCTGCCGGACGCGGCGCTGCTGCTGGCGACGGCCGACGGGCACCCGCGGGCGGAGTCCTACACGTCCTGGGAACCTGCGCCCACCATCGCCCGCATCCGGCGGCACCCGTTCTACGCCCGGCTGAACGCCGCCCAGCACGGCTGGCCCAGCACACAAGCGCAGCTCGCCGCGGCCCGGGCCGACCGGCAGCGGATGCGGATCGGCTGGGTGCTGGTGTGGAGCCGGATGCCCGGCACGCTCACCAGCTATCTGTCCGCCACCGGCTTCCACTTCGCGTACCAGGCCGACGGCGTCCGGGTCTACCGCCCGGCCGGCCGCTGACGAAGGCCCGGCATCCGCACCGGCTCACCCTGTCTGCGCGCCGGCCGTCCCGGCTTTGCGCTAGCCCTCCCGGTCTTGCGCTGGCTGTCCCGGGTCTTGCGCTGGCCGTCGCGGCTTTGCGCTGGCCGTCGCGGTCTTACGCCGGCTGCGAAAAATTCGTGGCGGCGGGCGGGCTGTCGTTACGGTGACGGCAGGCCCACAGCCAGGAGGGAACCGCGATGTCAGATCTGGTGATGCCCGGCCCGGACGGGCGCCCGCAACGGCCGGGCCCGGGGCAGCCTGGGCCCAGGCAGCCCGGTACGGCGCCGTCTGAGTCGCGGCGGCCGGAGGCTGTGCAGCCTGGGCCGGTGCAGCCCTGGCACTGGCGGCCCCGGCCGCGGCCGCTGCTGCGGACCCTGGTCGGCGACGTGCTGCGGCGGACCCGGCTGGCGCAGGGGCGGACCCTGGCCGACGTGGCCAGGGCCGCCCGGGTGTCGGTGCCGTACCTGTCCGAGCTGGAGCGTGGCCGCAAGGAAGCTTCCTCCGAGGTGCTGGCCGCGATCTGCGACGCCCTCCGGATCGGCCTGCCCGGCCTGCTGGCCGAGCTCGGCCGCGACCTGACTCCCCGCCGCGAGCTGACTCCCCGCCGCGAGCTGGCACCGCGCCCGGAGCTGGCTGGCGAGCCTGGACCGGTGGCCGGAGAGGCACAGGTCATCCGGCTGGGCTCCGCGGGCAGCGGCACGGTCAGCCCGCCGGTGCACCGCTCCGGCGACGCCCAGTGCCTGCTGGCGGCCTGATCGCCGGGCCGCATCGCCAGGCCGCATCGCCGGGCCGCATCGCCAGCCGGTCACCGCAGCGCGGGCAGGGCCTGCTGGCCGGCCGGTGCCCCCTTGCGGCTGCCGATGACCTGGTCGGCCAGGCCGTAGTCCACCGCCTCCTGGCCGGTGAAGGTGATGTTGCGGTC
The DNA here is from genome assembly GCA_050257395.1 of Gemmatimonadota bacterium. Lineage (GTDB taxonomy): Bacteria > Actinomycetota > Actinomycetes > Streptosporangiales > Streptosporangiaceae > JAIRTY01. Next base: position 3,605 of record JBLMWU010000132.1, read on the forward strand.
GGTGTCCTGCCGGATCCTGGCCGCTGAGTGGCCGGTGTGCCGGCTGAGGATTTCGTCCATCTCGGCGCGGACCCTGGCCACCTCCTTGGCCTGGACCGCCAGGTCCGGCAGGGTGCCCCGGGCCTGGCTGGACGGCTGGTGCAGCAGCACCTTGGCGTGCGGCAGGACCGACCGCTTGCCCGGGGCGCCCGCGGCGAGCAGCACCGCGGCCGCGGACGAGGCCTGCCCGATGCAGATGGTGGCCACGTCCGGCCGGATGAACTGCATGGTGTCGTAGATCGCGGTCAGCGCGCTGTAGGCGCCACCCGGGGAGTTGATGTACAGGCTGATCTCCAGGTCCGGGCTGGCCGACTCCAGGTGGATCAGCTGGGCCATGATCACGTTCGCGACGCCGTCGTCGATCTCGGTGCCGAGGAAGATGATCCGCTCCGACAGCAGCCGGGAGTAGATGTCGAACGCGCGCTCACCGGCCGCCGTCCGCTCGATCACGGTGGGGATCGTGTACTGGCTCATGGTCACAGCCCCGCCGTCCGGCGCCGGGAGGTGGGCCGCACGTCGTCGAGGTGCTCGACGATGTGGTCGATGATCCCGTACTCCCGCGCCTCCTCCGCGCTGAACCAGCGGTCGCGCAGGCCGTCGCTGGCGATCGTCTCCTCCGGCTGCCCGGTGTGCTGCGCGATCAGCCGGGTCATCAGCTCGCCGGTCCGTTCCAGCTGCCGGGCGTAGATCTCCACGTCGGCGGCGGTGCCGCCGAACCCGGCGGAGCCCTGGTGCATCAGCACCTGGGCGTGCGGCAGGCTGTAGCGCTTGCCGGCCGTCCCCGCGCACAGCAGGAACTGGCCCATGCTCCCGGCCAGGCCCATCGCCAGCGTGCTGACGTCGTTGGGGATGAGCCGCATCACGTCATAGATCGCCAGCCCGGCGCTGACCGACCCGCCGGGCGAGTTGATGTAGAGGCTGATGTCGCTGCGGGGGTCCTCCGCCGACAGCAGCAGCAGCTGGGCGCAGAGCCGGTTGGCGATCCGGTCGTCGACCTCGCTGCCGAGGACGATGATGCGCTGGTGCAGGAGCCGCCCGGCGAGCTGCTCGTCGAGCGTCCCGGCGGCGGGTTCGGCTGTGTACATGGGCCCACCATCGCCGGGCCGGGACCGGCCCGCCAAGGAAATCTGCTGGCAGCAGACGATCCAGCGGGACCGGCCAGCACAAATCGAACAGGTATTTGAAGGGCGGGTTAGCATGGGGCCATGACCGTGGCATTCCAGGGCTCGCTGCTCGACCTCGCCAGCGAGGCGGGGCCAGGGCCGCTCGGCGAGACGGTGCGGCGCACCGTCCTGGCCCGCGGCGCCTGGGTGGACGTCCGGCCGGGCTGGCTCGGCGGCGCCGACGACCTGTTCGCCCGGCTGGTCACCGCGGTGCCCTGGCGGGCCGAGCGGCGGCACATGTACGACCGGGTGGTGGACGTGCCCCGGCTGGTGCGGTTCTACCCGGAGGACGCCGAGCTGCCCGACCCGGCGCTGGGCGTGGCGCTGGACCGGCTCAATGAGCGGTACGCGCCTGAGCTGGGGGAGCCGCTGCGGACCACCGGGATGTGCCTGTACCGGGACGGCCGGGACAGCGTCGCCTGGCACGGGGACACCATCGGCCGGGGCGCCGCGGAGGACACCGTGGTCGCGATCGTGTCGCTGGGCAGTCCCCGGGCACTGCTGCTGCGGCCCCGCGGCGGCGGCGGCCCCACCCTGCGCCACGACCTCGGCCACGGCGACCTGCTGGTGATGGGCGGCAGCTGCCAGCGCACCTGGGAGCACGCGGTGCCCAAGACCGCCCGGGCCGCCGGCCCGCGGATAAGTGTCCAGTTCCGCCCGGTCGGCGTCCGCTAGCGCCTAGTACAGTCGCCTGCGTGGCTGAGCATCCTGACCTGGCGGAGTTGCGGGAACGCGTCGAGCGCGGCGGCGCGCCGAAGTACCACGAGGCCGCCGCGGCGGCCGGCAAGCTGTTCGCCCGGGAACGGATCAGGCTGCTGGCCGACGAGGGCAGCTTCACCGAGGACGGCCGGTACGCCAACGTGCTCGCCGGTGACCTGCCCGCCGACGGCGTCGTCACGGGCACGGCCACGGTGGACGGCAGGCCGGTCGCGCTGATGGCGAACGACTCCACGGTCAAGGCGGGCTCCTGGGGGGCGCGCACCGTGGAGAAGATCATCCGGATCATCGAGAAGGCCTACGCCACCGGCGTGCCCATGGTCTACCTGGTGGACTCGGCGGGCGCCCGGATCACCGACCAGGTCGAGATGTTCCCGGGCCGGCGCGGGGCGGGGAAGATCTTCCACACCCAGGTCCGGGCGTCCGGGTCCATCCCGCAGGTGTGCGCGCTGTTCGGCCCCTCGGCCGCTGGCGGCGCCTACATCCCGGCCTTCTGCGACTACGTGAGCATGGTGGAGGGCAACGCCTCCATGTACCTGGGCAGCCCGCGGATGGTCGAGATGGTGGTGCGGGAGAAGACCACCCTGGAGGAGATGGGCGGCGCCCGGATGCACTGCACCGTGTCCGGCTGCGGGCACCACCTCGCCAAGTCCGAGGAGGAGGCGCTGGCCGCGGTCCGCCGGTTCCTGTCCTACCTGCCCTCGAACTGGCGGGCGGCCCCGTGCCACGCCCCCGCCCGCGAGCCCGAGCCGATCGACCTGGCGGCGCTGGTGCCGGCCAGCGAACGGCAGGCCTTCGACATGCGCCGGTTCGTGCGCGGCCTGGTGGACGAGGGCTCGTTCTTCGAAATCCATGAGCTGTGGGCGCGCGAGCTGACGATCGGGTTCGCGCGGCTCGGCGGCCAGGCCGTCGGCGTGGTGGCCAGCAATCCCATGTTCAAGGGCGGGGTGCTGTTCACCGACTCCGCGGACAAGGCCACCCGGTTCATCCAGCTGTGTGACGCGTTCAGCGTGCCGCTGCTGTTCCTCGCCGACGTGCCGGGGTTCATGGTGGGCACGGCCGTGGAGAAGCAGGGCATCATCCGGCACGGGGCCAAGATGATCAGTGCGGTGTCCGAGGCCACCGTGCCCAAGATCTGCGTGGTGGTGCGCAAGGCCTACGGGGCCGGGCTGTACGCCATGGCGGGCCCGGGGTTCGAGCCGGACGCGACGCTGGCCCTGCCGACCGCCAAGATCGCCGTCATGGGCGCGGACGCCGCCGTCAACGCCGTGTACTACAACAAGCTGGCCGCCATCGCCGGCGAGGACGCCCGCGCGGCGGAGGTGGCCCGGCTGCGGGCCGAGTACGAAGAGGACATCGACGTGCTCCGGCTGGCGGGCGAGCTGGTGGCCGACGACGTGGTGGAAGCGGCCGGCCTGCGGGCCGAGCTGCTGCGCCGGTTCGCGGCCGCGGCGGGCAAGGACCGGTCCTTTTCCCGCCGCCGCCACGGCGTCACGCCGGTCTGACCGGGGCGGCGATACCCAGCGAAACCGCGTGGCATCTGCGGGTTGCTGGAGGGAGCACTGCCCAGCAGCAATACCATCTGTGCATGACCAGCGTTCTGCTTGCTGAGGATGATGCCTCCATCGCCGACCCGCTCGCGCGGGCGCTCCGGCGGGAAGGCTACGACGTGGACGTCACCTCTGACGGCCCGGGCACGCTCGACACGGCGCTGAGCGGCGGGGTCGATCTCATCGTGCTGGACATCGGCCTGCCCAAGCTCGACGGGCTCGAGGTCTGCCGCCGTCTGCGCTCCGAGGGCCACTCGGTCCCGGTGCTGATCCTCACCGCCCGGGCCGACGAGGTGGACACCGTGATCGGCCTGGACGCGGGCGCGGACGACTATGTGACCAAGCCGTTCCGGCTGGCCGAGCTGCTCGCCCGGGTGCGGGCGCTGCTACGCCGAGGGGCACCGGAGACCAGCGTCGCCCAGGGCGTCCGGGTGGACGCCGACGCCCGCCGGGCGTGGCTCGGCGACGCCGAGCTCGAGCTCACCACCAAGGAGTTCGACCTGCTGAGTGTGCTCGTCAGCGAAGCAGGGAAGGTGGTCACCCGGGAGCAGATCATGCGCGAGGTGTGGGACAGCAAGTGGTGGGGATCCACCAAGACCCTCGACATGCACATCTCCTGGCTCCGGCGCAAGCTCGGCGACGACGCGCACAACCCCCGCTACATCACCACCGTCCGCGGGGTCGGGTTCCGGTTCGAGCGGGGTGATTGATTGGCCCCCCGCGCCAGGCTGACCCTGGCAGGCTGACGTGCGCCGGCGGCTGCTGTTCTCCACCGTCGTGGTGGCGGTGACCGCCCTGCTCCTGCTCGGCATCCCGCTGGCGGTCGTCGAGAGCAGGCTGCAGATCAGCGCGGCGTACCAGCAGGTGCAGCGGGACGCGTCCACGGTGGCGCGCACCCTGCAGAACCGGCACGATTCGCACCTGACCACCGACCTGAGCGACGTGGTGGACGCGGCCAGGTCGCTGCCCGACCGGTTCGTGAGCATCCGCTACAACGGGCACCGCCCGCAGTGGTTCGGCACCCCGTTCCCGCGCGGGCAGTTCATCAAGGCCGAGGCCACCACCAAGAACTTCACCGTCACCATCGAGGCCGACGAGTCGGTCGCCGACTCCGGGGTGACCAGCGGCCTCATGCTGATCGGCTCGCTGGGCATGCTGGCCGTGGGAGTCGCGGTCCTGCTCGCGATCCTGATGGCCAGGCGGCTCACCCGGCCGCTGGAGGAACTGGCCAGCGCCGCGGACCGGCTCGGGTTCGGCGACGCGCGCCCGCTCGGCCGCCGGTATGGGGTGCCGGAGCTGGACCAGGTGGCCGAGGGACTGGACGGGTCCGCGCAGCGGATCAGCGACCTGCTGGCGGCCGAGCGTGAGTTCGCCGCGGACGCCTCCCACCAGCTGCGCACCCCGCTGACCGCGCTGTCCATGCGGCTGGAGGAGATGCTCGCCGCCGCCGACCAGCCCGACGTGGTCAAGGAGGAGGGCGCGGCCGCGCTGGTGCAGACCGAGCGGCTGGCCGAGGTGGTCGGCCAGCTGCTGGGCCGCACCCGCCGGTCCGGGGACGCCGTGCCCACGCTCACGTCCATCGACGACGTGGTGGCGCAGCAGGTGGTCGAGTGGGACCCGGCCTTCCGCCGGGTCAACCGCAAGCTGGAGCTGATCGGCGAGAAGGGCCTGCGCGGCTACGTCACCCCGGGCAACCTGGGCCAGGTGGTCGCCTCCCTGCTGGACAACGCGCTGGTGCACGGCTCGGGGACGGTCACCATCCGGACCTCCCGGACACCCAAGTCCGTGGTGATCGAGGTGCGGGACGAGGGCAAGGGCGTGCCCGCCGAGCTGGCGCCCCGGATCTTCGAGCGCAGTGTCAGCGGCCGGCCGGGCGGCACCGGCCTGGGCCTGGCGCTGGCCCGCAGCGCAGCCGCCGCGGACGGCTGCAAGGTGGTCCTGGTCCGCCCGCGGCCCGCGGTGTTCGCGGTGTTCCTGCCCCGCGGCCTGCGTTCCAGCGACGACGAGCGGCCGGTGGTCAGCGGCCCCGCGTAAGACCGCGGGCAGCAGGGCGGGGATGTCCCGCCC
>JBLMWU010000133.1:0-3457 GCA_050257395.1 Gemmatimonadota bacterium
ATTCACCGCTCCTCGCGCCCGCCGCTGGCAATTCAGCTGGCCTGGTCATGGCTTGTACCCCACTGCGCCGTAGGCGGCGACCTGCCCGTCGTCCGCTGCGCCCTGGTCCGGCCGCCACAACGGCACGTGCACCAGCCCGGGGTCAACTAGGTCAAGGCCGTCGAAGAAGGCGCGGACCGCGGCGTAACTGCGGGGCTGGAACGGGGCCGTGGCCTGGTTGTAGTGGCCCATCGCCTCGGCGACGTGGGGAGCCTGACCCTCGGTCGTGCCATGGCTGATCACCACGTAGCTGCCCGGCGCCAGTGCCTCGCGCAACTCGGCAATGAGGGCAGCCGGGGCGTCGGAATCGGGAAAGAAATGCAGTACCGCCACCAACAGCAGCGCTACCGGCTGGGACAGGTCCAGCAGACCGCGCAGTTGCGGGTTGCCCAGGATCTCTGCGGGCCGGCGCAGATCCGCCTGGATCGCGATCGCATTGGGGTTGCGGGCCAGGATCGCCCGGCTGTGCAGGACCGCGACCTCCTCGTTGTCGACGTAGACAACACGGGTGCCCGGGGCGGCCAGTTGGGCGATCTCGTGGACATTGGCCATGGTGGGGATGCCGACGGGTAGCGCAAACTGCTCGGTCGTTCAATTCGCGTGAAGCCGGGGATTCTTTCGTCACAGTGACGCATCCATTCCATCCGTTGTCGGGGCAGCGGCTGCAGGTGATGTTCGAGCGGAAACTGCCCGGCGGGCTGGTGGTCCACTGTGAGGGCGGGCCGCTGGGGTCGTTTCAGCTTCCCGTTGCCTGGACCGACCGGGGCCAGCCGGCGGCGCGGGAGCCGCTGACCTACGAGGTTCTTGCCGGCCTGGCTGCAGCGATCGAGGCCGTGAGGTCGCGACACGCGCGGTGATGTCGTTGATGCCCTGCGCCGGTTCCTGGCATTATCTTGTGTGATGATCACTTACAAGAATCCGGAATGGGAGCAGCTGGCCACGGCCGAGCTGCGCTCTCGCCGCGCCGCGCTGGTGGCTGCCTTGCCGCAGGCAGGCGGGCTGCTGCCCGGCGCGCTGGTCGAGCAGCACCGTAGCTGCGGGAAGGAGAGATGCCGGTGCACGCGAGGCGAGCCGCACGGGCCGTATGTGTACCTGCAGGTCGCCGGGCGCCTGGTCTACGTGCCGGCCGGGCTGGCCGGGGCGGTCCGCGCCCAGGTCGAGACCTCACGACGGCTCCGCGAGATGCTGGAGGAGATCTCGGCGATCAACCTGGAGCTGCTGGCCCGGCGGGAGCTGGACTAGGCCATGGCAGGTGCCCGCGCGCTGCTGCCGCCCGTGCTGGCGGTCGCGGGAGCGCGGGCGGAGATGGTCGCGGCGCTGGCCAACATGGCCGAGGCCGCGCTCGCGGCACGGCCGGCGCCGGCGGTGAGCGGCGGTGATCCGCGGGGAGCAGAAGGTGACCAGCTCCCACCGGGAGCGCGCCGCGATCGTGTATGTCCGCCAGTCCACCCTGGTGCAGGTCCGCGAGCACGCCGAGTCCACGCTGCGCCAGTACGACCTGGCGGCGCAGGCGGCCCGGCTGGGCTGGACGGCCGCCGGCATCGAGGTGATCGACGCCGACCTGGGCCTGTCCGGGCGCACCGCCAGCCACCGCGACGGGTTCAAGCAGCTGGTCGCCCGGGTGTGCCTGGGCGAGGTCGGGGCGGTGTTCGGGCTGGAAGTCTCCCGGCTTGCCCGCTCCAACGCGGACCTGGCCCGCCTGCTGGAGCTCGCCCGCCTCACCAGCACGCTGGTCATCGACAGCGACGGCGTCTATGAGCTGTCCGACATCAACGACCGGCTGCTGCTGGGCATGAAGAGCCAGATGTCGGAGGCCGAGCTCCACTGGCTGACCAGCCGGATGAACGAGGCCAAGCGGGCCGCCGCCCGCCGCGGCGAGCTGCGCGTCCCGCTGCCGGTCGGGCTCATCTACGACGATGACGGCGGCGTGGTCATCGACCCTGACGAGGAGGTCGCCGCCGCGATCGCCGACGTGTTCGCCGCGTTCACCGCGACCGGGTCAGCCTACGCGGTGGCCACCGCGTTCGCCGCGCGGCGGTTCCCCCGCCGCGCCTACGGCGGGGCATGGGCCGGGCAGCTGCGCTGGGGCAGGCTCACCCACGCCCGCGCGGTCCAGATCCTGCACAACCCCGCCTACGCCGGCGCCTACGTCTACGGGCGCCGCCGCAGCCGCCAGGCCGTCACCCCCGACGGGCTGGTGCGCACCGAGGTCACCTGGGTGGCCCCCGGCCAGTGGGAGGTGGTCATACCCGGCCACCACCCCGGATACATCACCTGGGAGGACTACCAGGCCAACCAGGAGAAGCTGACGGCCAACCGGACCAGCGCCGGCGCCCGCCCGCCCCGCGAGGGCACCGCCTTGTGCCAGGGCATCGTGTACTGCGGCGGCTGCGGGCAGGGCATGCAAGTCCGCCACCAAGGCGGCCATCCCCGCTACCAATGCGCGGAGTCCCACCGCAACCACGCCGTCACCCCCCTGTGCGGGTCCGTGCGGGCCGACACCATCGACGCCGCCGTCGCCGGCGCGCTGCTCGCCGCGGTCGCCCCCGGCCAGGCCGAGCTCGCGCTCGCCGCCGCCGGGGAGGTAACCGCCCGCCGCCAGCGGTCACTGCGGGCCGCCGAGCTAGCCGCCGAGCGCGCCCGCTACGCTGCCAGCCGCGCCGAGCGCGCCTTCCTGGCCTGCGAGCCAGAAAACCGGCTCGTCGCCCGCACCCTGGAAACCCGGTGGGAAACCGCCCTGGCCGACGCCGCCGAGGCCGAGGCCGCCCTCGCCGCCCAGGCACACGCCAGGCCCGAACTGCCCAGCCCCGAACAGCTCGCCGCCACCATCGCCGACCTGCCCGCCCTCTGGTCAGCCCCCACCACCAGCAGCAAAGACCGCAAGCGCCTGCTGCGCACCCTGCTGGCCGACGTCACCATCACCCCCTCACCCAGCGACCGCGCCCAGCTGCTCGTCGGCCTGCACTGGAAATCCGGCGCCAGCCAGCAGATCCCCGTCACCCGCCCCAGAAGCATCCAGCAGCGCAACGCCGGCCCCGCCGCCATCGACCTCGCCCGCAAGATCGGACCCACCTGCGACAACATCACCCTCGCCGCTGCCTTGAACCAGGCAGGCCACCGCACCGGCACCGGACAGCCCTTCACCCCCGTCTCAGCCGCCAACCTCCGCCACTACCACCACATCCCCTCCGCCGCCCTCCCCCACGGCGAACTCACCACCCAGCAAGTAGCCGACCGCATCGGCATATCCCGCGCCACCGTGCACGCATGGATCAAAGCCGGGCACCTGACCGCCCGCCCCGGCCCCACCCGCGGCTGGGCCATAGCTTTCCCGCCCGAAACCGAACAAGCCTGCCGCGAACGCGCCGCCAGGTCCACACAACCTTTTGAAAGGAACGCAGTATGAAGCACACGTCCC
>JBLMWU010000134.1:0-29523 GCA_050257395.1 Gemmatimonadota bacterium
GTGGTGTGGATCGTCTCCCTGTCGTTCAAGACGCCGGCCGCGATCACCGATCCGACCTTCTACCCGACGCAGTGGACGTGGTCCAACTACTCCGGCATCCTGACCACCTCCACGTTCCTGAGACCGCTGCTCAACTCGATCGTCATCGGCCTGATCTCCACGGTCATCGCGGTGACGTTCGCCTCGCTGGCGGCGTATGCGGTGGCCCGGCTGTCCTTCCCCGGCAAGAGAGTGCTGATCGGGGTTTCGCTGCTGATCGCGATGTTCCCCCCGATCGCGCTGGCCACCCCGCTGTTCAACATCGAGCGGATCCTCGGCATCTTCAACACCTGGTGGGGGCTGGTCATCCCGTATGTGGCGACCGGCCTGCCGCTGGGCATCTACACGCTGTCCGCGTTCTTCCGCGAGATCCCGTGGGAGCTGGAGAAGGCCGCCAAGGTGGACGGCGCCACCCCGTTCCAGGCGTTCACGCGGGTTATCGCCCCGCTGGCCGCCCCGGGCATGGTCACCACCGCGATCCTCGTATTCATGTTCTGCTGGAACGAGTTCCTGCTCGCGATCACGCTGACCTCGACGACCGCCGCCCGCACCGCGCCGGCCGCGATGGCGTTCTTCACCGGGAACTCGCAGTTCGCCGTGCCGACCGGGTCGATCTCCGCGGCGGCGGTGGTCATCACGGTCCCCATCATCATCTTCGTGCTGTTCTTCCAGCGCCGGATCGTCGCCGGGCTCACCTCCGGCGCGGTCAAGGGCTGAGCGAAAGGGGGAGGCAGTGGCCGAGATCATCCTGGAGCACATCACCAAGCGGTTTCCCGATGGCGCGCTCGCGGTCAACGACTTCAACCTCGACATCGCGGACGGGGAGTTCGTGATCCTCGTCGGCCCGTCCGGCTGCGGCAAGTCCACGACGCTGAACATGATCGCAGGGCTGGAGGACATCACCGAGGGGGAGCTGCGCATCGCCGGCAAGGTGGTCAACAACAAAGCGCCCAAAGACCGGGACATCGCCATGGTGTTCCAGAGTTACGCCCTGTACCCGCACATGACCGTGCGGCAGAACATGGGCTTCGCGCTGAAGCTGGCCAAGACCCCGCGCGACGTCATCGATGAAAAGGTCGAGGAGGCTGCCCGCATCCTGGACCTGACCCAGCACCTGGACCGCAGGCCCGCCAACCTGTCCGGCGGCCAGCGGCAGCGGGTCGCGATGGGCCGCGCGATCGTCCGGGACCCGGCCGCGTTCCTGATGGATGAGCCGCTGTCCAACCTGGACGCCAAGCTGCGGGTGCAGATGCGCACCGAGGTGTCCCGGATCCAGCGCCGGCTGGGCACCACGATGGTGTACGTGACGCATGACCAGACCGAGGCGATGACGCTCGGGGACCGGGTCGCGGTCATGCGTGCAGGGGTGCTGCAGCAGGTGGCCTCGCCCCAGGAACTGTACGACCGGCCCGCGAACCTGTTCGTGGCCGGGTTCATCGGCTCGCCCGCGATGAACTTCATGGCGGGCACGCTGGCCGAAGGCAAGCTGCGCACCGGCCTCGGCGACATCCCGCTGACCGGGCGGCTCCAGCAGGCGCTGAGCAGGCCCGGGACCGGCCGGGACGTCATCGTCGGCATCCGCCCCGAGAACTTCGACGACCTCGCCCTGGTGCCCGGCGAGAGCCGGCGCAACGGGATCACTTTCCCGGCCAGCGTCGACGTGGTGGAATCCCTGGGATCGGAGAAATACGTCTACTTCACCAAGGAAATCGGCAACGTGCAGACCGCCGAGCTGGCCGAGCTGGCCCGTGACTCCGGCCGGGCGGATACCGGTGCCACGACCGAGACAGTGGTCGCCCGGCTCGATCCGGCCAGCCGGGTCGGGGAGGGGGAGACTGCCGAGCTCTGGGCGGACGTGCGGGCGCTGCACGTGTTCGACCCTTCGACCGGGAGGAACCTCACGCTGGGCGATGCCGGCTCGCCGGCCACAGCGGCCGGGTCACCCCCTGCCGGGGCGGCGCGGGCCCAGGCCGACGGTGCGGCCAGCACGCAGGACCCCGGTTCAGCGGCTGCGCCGCCGCGCTGATCCGAGCTCCCGCTGGAGTTCCCCGATGACCTCGTCGTTCCACTGGTGCGTGCGGATCAGCCGGTATCGTTCCCGGGCGATCGTCAGGTAGGCCTCGGCGTCAGTGTTCGAGCCGATCAGGTCGGCAGCCCGCAGCATCCGCACGACCGGGGTGAACTCCTCGGTGAACCACCTTCTGGACACCTCAGCCCGGTCGTAGAACTTGTGCTCATGCTGCATGAGCCGGAATCCCCAGGCTTCCACCGTCTCGCTGAGTTCCGCATAGGACCAGGGATCGGTGACGGTGACCTTGGCATAGGCCGGGGCGGGGAGCCTGACCCGGGATCGGAACAGCCGCTCGTAGTTCTTGAACAGCAGGTCGCTGCGGCGGTGGATGCCACGGGCCGGGACGGCGGTGAGGATCTCGGTCACGTAGGCGTCGATCGTCTTGAGCCCCGTGGCGATGGCTATCGACACCCGGTGATGGCCGTCGATCACGAAATGCAGGTCACCGACCCGGTACACGTCGATGGGCGGGATCGCCTCACCCCGCCGCTGCGCCAGCGCCAGCCGCTCCCAGCGCTCCCGGACCCGATTCGAGGTAGGCCGGAAGTGCCGGTCGAAGTCCCGGGCGGAGTCCACCGTGCCCACGATGCTGTCCAGCCGGATGGCCTGCAGGCCCAGCGGCCGTTCGCCCGTCCGGCCCAGGGCGGCGACCACCTCGTCAAACGGCAGGATCAGGTTGACATCGTCCGGCTCCCGGCGCAGCCGGTGGGCGATCCTCGCCAGGACCTGGCGGCGGCGGGCACGCTGGAAATCGTTCTCGGCGTCGGCGCGCGGGAAGCCCGTGTCAGCGGGCACGGCCCTGGCCTGCCGGGAGGTCACGGACCAGCCCGGTGACAGGATCGAGGTCGAACAGGCAGTGGCCGGTGACGTTGCGCACCAGCGTCCTGCCCAGCCTCCGGGCGGGGCTGGCGGTTTCCTGGGGACGCACATGGCCGTGCAGGAGCACGGCGGGCTGGAGCCCGGCGGCGAGCGTGTTCAGCGCGCCGAAGCCCTGGTGCGGGAGGTCGTCGCCGTCGCCGCAGCCCCGCGGTGGTGCGTGGGTGAGCAGCACGTCCACCCCCCGGCCGTCACGCAGCCGGAGCAGAGCGGCGCGCCGGGCCAGGACGCGGGCGCGACGGGCCTGCTGCCGCTGGGTGTACTGATTGGGGCCGCCGGTGTAGCGGCGGCAGCCGCCCAGCCCGGCTACCCGCAACCCGGCGACCGTGATGATCCGGCCGTCGGCGCAGACGGCACCGCTGGGCCACGGCGGCTGGGCCGGGAACCCGGCCCGCAGCGTCAGGCCGGCCCGTGAGGTCCGGTATCCGGAGACGTCCGGGTCATGATTGCCGGGCACGAATGCCAGCGGCACGTCAAGCGCGTCCATGAGGTAGCCGAGGTAGCCGAACGGCAGATCTCCGCAAGCCAGGATCACCCCGGCCCGGCCCGCCGGCCGCACGCCGGCCAGCAGCCCCGCGTCCACCTCGTCGGACACCGCTAGGACGCGGACCACTACGCGGGCTCCCGGACGTCCAGTCCACGCTGGCGCAGCGCGGCCTCCACGCGGTAGATCTCGGCCCGCGGAGCCCTTTCCCCGCCCGGCGGCGGGCTCACGTCCAGCCGCTCGCAGGCGGCGGCCAGTGCGTCCAGGTAGGCACTGCGTACCGCCCGTACCCGGATGTGCTTGGCAGGCAGGTCCGTCCGGGTCTCGGTGGACTCCAACTCGGCGCGGAGCCGGCGCAGGTCCGCGGCCAGCCGTTCGTCTGCGATGACGGTAGGAGCGGCAGGCCGCCGGTGGTGCTCCCCTGCCCAGTGCAGCAGCCGGGACCCGGCGATGAGCAGGTATCCGGCGGCGGTGGGCAGGAGCACCACGGCGATCAGTTCCGCGACCCGGCTCACCACCTTTTCAGTGTCAGCCTCCCGGCCGCCCGCAGCAAGTCCGGCGGCGCCGGGCACAGTCCGCGCTGGGCACTTCGTTCGGTGCCCTCGTCTGTGCGCATCCCGGCCCGGGCGGATGCCGCGGGCCGGTACCCCGTAGGGTGCTGGGTGATGAGCGACGCCGCGGACCGGTGGTGGCTGGGCGCCACGCTGTACCACATCTATGTCCGCTCGTTCGCCGACACCGACGGCGACGGCTACGGCGACCTGCGCGGCGTGACCGGGCGGCTGGACCACCTCGCCTGGCTCGGCGTGGACGGGATCTGGCTGTCCCCGACCATGCCCTCGCCGGACGAGGACTGGGGCTACGACGTCGCGGACTACACCGCCGTCCACCCGGAACTCGGCACCCTCGGCGACCTGGACGAGCTGATCGCCAGGGCGGATGGCCTCGGCATCCGGGTCATGCTCGACCTGGTGCCCAACCACACCAGCAGCGCCCACCCCTGGTTCGCGGAGGCGCGCGCGAGCCGCGACTCGCCGCGCCGGCACTGGTACGTGTGGGCGGACCCGGCGCCCGGCGGCGGGCCGCCCAACAACTGGCTGGACCCGACCGGCGCGCCCGCCTGGACCCTCGACGGGCACACCGGCCAGTACTACCTGCACAACTACCTGCCCGGCCAGCCCGACCTGAACTGGTGGGAGCCGGCCGTGCACGAGGAGTTCCGCCGGATCCTGCGGTTCTGGTTCGGCCGGGGCGTGGCCGGGGTGCGGATCGACGTGGCGCACGGCCTGTACAAGGACGCGGAGCTGCGGGACAACCCGCCGCTCGGCGACGGCAGCCCGCAGGACGGGCGGCACGGGCTGCGCTCGGCCTTCAGCGCCAACCAGCCCGAGGTGCACGACGTGTACCGGGACTGGCGGCGGATCGCCGACGGCTACCGCCCGCCGCGGCTGCTGCTCGGCGAGACCTGGGTGGGGGACCTCGCCCGGCTCGCCGGGTACTACGGCCACGACGACGAGCTGCAGCTCGCGCTGAACATCCCGTTCCTGTTCGCGGGCTTCACCGCGCCCGCGCTGGCCGGCGTGGTGGCCGAGACGCTGGCGCGGCTGCCGCCGCGGGCCTGCCCGGTGTGGGCCGCGTCCAACCACGACGCCGGGCGGTTCCCGTCCCGCTGGTGCGAGGGCGACGAGGACCGGGCCAGGCTCGCGCTGCTGGTGCTGGCGACGCTGCCGGGCACGCTCGTGCTCTACTACGGCGACGAGATCGCGATGACCGACACGGCCGTGCCGCCGGAGCTGCGCCGCGACCCGATGAGCCTGGACCGGCCAGCGGGCGCGTGCCGGGACCGCGGCCGGACCCCGATGCCGTGGGACGCCTCGCCCGCGGCCGGGTTCACCGCCGGGCCGGGACGGCCCTGGCTGCCGCTCGGCGGGCACGCCGCCCGCAACGTGGCCAGCCAGCGGGCGGACGCCGGGTCGGTGCTGTGGCTGTGCCGCCGGCTGCTCGGCCTGCGCCGCGAATGGCTGGGCGGCGCCGGGGCCGCGGACTACCGGCAGCTGCCCGCGCCGCCGGGCGTGTGGTGCTACCGGACCGGCCCGCTGGTGGTGGCGGCGAACTTGAGCGACGGGCCGGCCAGCCTGCCCGGCCCGGCCGGGGAGGTGCTGCTCACCACGCACGGGGCGGATGGGCAGGCCGCCGCCCCGGGCTCGCTCGGCCCGTGGGAGGGCGCCGTCATCCGCCCTGCGCCCTGACCCCGCCGGCGCTGCTGGGGCCGGTGGCGGTGCGCAGGACCGCCTGATCGGTGAGGGCGATCGCGAGCTGGCCAAGGGCAGTGGGATGGAACGGCGCGGGCGCGGTCAGTCCCTGCACGTACGGCTGGGCGCTGCACAGCTGATGGCCGGCGAAGTCAGGCTGCGGTGACGCGAACCCGAACTGCTGGGCGCCCTTGGCCAGCACGGCGTTGAGGGTGGCCAGCCGGGAGTTCAGGGTGCGCAGCTTGACGTCGGTCAGCCCGGCCTTGGTGAGGCAGGCGGCGGTGGGGCCGAACGGGTCGTAGTACCGGTTGACGATGACCGTGGGGTGGCCGGGCAGGGTGGCGAGCTGGCTCAGCAGCTGCAGGTAGTCCTTGCTGAACTGGGCGAGCTGCTGCTGGAAGTAGGCGGTGGTGGCCCGGTCGTCGCAGCGCGGCGCGACCGCGCAGTACACCACCATGGTGGACCAGTTCAGGTCGTCGGCGCCGACGCTGACGATGACGACCGTGGCGTGCGGTGCCCGCTGCGCGACGTCGATCTGCGGCGGCAGGTGCCGGCCGCTGCGGAACTGGGAGCCGAGCAGGCCCTCGCTGATGGTGGCGCTGTCGCAGGACGCGTTCAGCACGTGCCAGTCGTTGGCGGCGGCCAGGTCGCTGGCGTAGGAATCGGGGCTGCGGCCGCACGCCGCGTCCGACCAGGTCCCGCGGGAGACCTGGGCCAGCCCCGCGCCAGCGGCCGTGGAGTCGCCCAGCACCACGGCCTGGACGCCGGGCAGGGCCGGCCCGGCCGGGCGGGCGCGTGCGTTCACCGGGGTGTTGCCCACCAGCTCGTTCAGGGAGTGCACCTGCTGCAGCACCGCGGGGGCCCGGTAGGTGGTGATCATGATGGCGCCGACGTTGATGGCCTCGGTCACCACCAGGCCGGCGACGACCAGCTTGATGGTGGTCCGGGGCGGGAGCCGGCGCCAGCCGGCCAGCGCGCCGACCCCGACCAGGGCGCAGGCCCCGGCGATCACCGTCTCCCAGGTGAAGTAGTGCAGCCAGCCGGCGGCGAGCCGGCTGCCCAGCAGCCGGGTGGCACCGGCCGGCTTGGACCCCTGGACGAAAGTGGTCAGTTCGCTGTTGATGGTGATCTGGCTGAGCTGGACTTTCGGCCGGACGGGGCCGGTGAACTGCTGGGTTGTCGGCAGGCTCTGGCCGAACAGGTCGATCTCGCCCGGGCCGGACAGGCTCAGGTCCGGCATGGTGGCGCCGACCCGCAGGTCCTGGCCCGCGACGCCGACCGTCTGCAGCGGGGTGACGGCCAGCGCGACCGCGATCGAGCCGGCGGTCACCAGCAGGATCACCGCCAGCCAGGTCAGCCAGCGGGCACCGCGGATCGCGTGGCCGCGCAGGGGACGGTGCGGCACCATGCGGGACAGCCGTTCGGTCAGCACCGGCGGTCTCCGGAACCCGGCATCGGCGAACCCGGCCGCGCGGCGGCGCGGCCAGCTGCCCTCCCTGAGACGGTGCCCATACCCTCCACGAAGTTACCCGGCCGGCCGGCGGGCACACGCCGGCCCCGCCGGCCTTTGCCGGCGGGGCCGGTCGCGACGTCCGGTCGCGTGCTCCCCTCAGGGCTGGCGGATCTCAGCGCTGAGGAGCCTGCGGACTACCTCAGCGTGGGTCGTAGTGCTCGTAGCGGTACTGCAGCGACGGACGCCCATAACGCTTCGCCATCGCACCTCCCTCGGTTCCCCGTGCCTATCCCGGTCGCCGCAAGTATGACATGGGGATCTGAAGTAACCCTTTACCTTTTCTGGCCATCCGGCCAAGCGCGCTGCGCCGCGGGGTGCCGCGCCCGGCCGGAATCGTCCGCATGGGCCGAGGTCAGCAGTGGTTAGGCAACTCCGGTGCGCGCCGCTGGTCACGGCAAGCGGACCCTTACTTTCTGGTGCTTGACAGGGCTCCGGTGATCGGCAACTGCATGCACAGTAGCGATGACCGGACTCATTCTTGCCTTATCGTCCCTGCACGATAAGACAGTATCAATGGAAGCAATTTGCTCAGCAGGCCCTGCCGTGGCAGCAGCTGCCTTTTGTACTGCGCGATATTTGGGATCGATCTGTGTAGCCAGCCGCCGGCTGAGGTCTCTGCCGTGCTCGCGGAGGGTGGTTCGCCACCGCGGGAGCAGCCCGAGTTCAGTGAAGGCCAGCACCAGGGCCGGCGCGGTGACCGCGACGAGCGCCCAGTGCAGCCCGGCCACGTGCGCGGCCAGGCCGTCGGTGAGCGAGGCGATCGGCTTGGTGCCGGCCCAGGCGATCGCCCACAGTGCCATGACGCTGGCTGCGTCAGCCGGCTGCTGCCGGACCAGCACAGTCTGGGTAACCGCACCGGTCTGGAGGGCGGCCGCGCCCGCGAGGAACGCGGCAGCGAGGCTGACCCAAGCGTTAGGGCTGGCCACGAAGAGCGCGATGCAGCTGACCAGGGCGAGCAGCGACCAGGCTGCACGCCGGGCGGTACGGGACGCGTCCCAGCAGCGCGGGTCCGTGGTCGGCCGTAGCGATCCCAGGATGGTCCCGGCACCGAGAGCCGACAGGAAATATCCAGGCCATGCCGGAGATGCGTCCGGCAGGTGATGCGCCAGCGCCGGTCCAAGGATGAGGACAGGGTCATCGGCGAAGGTCACCGCGGCGACCATGGCAAGAAGAAGAGCGATACGAGGTTTCTGCAGTGCGATGCTGAGACCGTCCAGCGCCCGCGGACGCGGGCCGCGCATTCCGACGCGCGGGCCGGTCGGCATCAGCATGATGCCGAACACCACGAACGAGAGTGCGTTGAGGGCGAATGCCCAGGTGAAGCCGCTCGCAGCGATCATCCACACGCACAGTGCGGGCGCTACCGCCCGCCCGGCGTTGTAAGACACCGAGTTCATGGCCATGGCGGCCTCGGTCTCTGCCTCGGGGACCAGCCTCGGCACCATCGCGGTCTGCACCGGGAGCGTGAAGGTGAACGCCAGCCCTAGCCCGAGCGCGCCGGCCACCAGGAACGGCTCCTTGAGCATGCCGATTGCCTGAAGCCCCGCCATGCCCGCAGCTATCGCCGCCGACAGGAACTGCATGCCGATGAGCATGCGCTTCCCCCCGATGCGGTGCGACACCACCGCTGCCCATGGGCCGAGGATGAGAGCGCCGGAGAACTGTGCGCAGGTGACGACGCCCACTGCAAGCACTGAGTGGGTCAGCTGGTAGGCGAGCATCACCTGGGCGGTGTTCTGGAACCAGGTGCCTGTATTCGAGATGAAGCTGCCGATGAAGTAGTAGCGAAAGCTGCGGCGTCCCAGGGACAGCCACGCCGAGCGATGCCCGTGGGCATGCGATCTCTGGAACCTGGGCGGCCGCGGGCCGGCCTCCTGGACCGTCGTCGGTGTTGCAGCCGAGGGGCCGTCGCCGTTGACGGCCGACTGGGGATCCATGGCCTCGGCTCACCCAGCCATGAGGGATCTCGGCGCCTGAATAATCGTCATGACGGGTCGCTGCTGCTTTCGTCGGGGAGCGGTACCTCGCCCACGCTGACCGCGAACTGGTTGCGGTCGGCCGGGTAGACGGTGATCGTGACCCGGATCGGCTCCCCGTCCTGGGCGAAAGCAGCCCGGAGGATGGAGATAACGCCCACCCTCCCGTCGGGGGGCAGCCGGAAGAACGAGATCTCCTGCTGGTCCGGCGGCCGGTACCTGATGAGGTCCCGGTAACCCACCTGCTTGACGCTGAGCTCGCCGGCCAGGTAGCGGACGACCCCTTCTTCGATGTCCTCGGCTATGAGCAGCCGGTCGGCGCCCCGCCGCACCAGGCTCATCGGGTAGAAGGATGTCTGCATCGACCATGGTGTGTCATCGATGAAGCGCTCCTGGTGACGGCTCACCACTGACGTGCCTGGTGGCACGTTGAGCGCGGCGGCCACCTCTTCCCGTGCTTTCTGGACTTCCACCCGCGGCAGGCTGCTAGCGGGCGTCCGTTTGTTCGCCCGTACTTCCGCGTCGTAGACATCGCTGTGGCCGGTCGCCGGATCACCCGTCAGCGTGCTGACGAAGGGGACGATCTTCTGTACGACGAAGGTGCCCTGACCGGGCCGGGTCTCCACCAGGCTCCGGGTGATGAGGAGCTTGACCGCATCACGGACCGTGTTCCTTGATGCGTTGTACTCCTCCATCAACTCGAGTTCGGTAGGCAGTTGCGCGGACGGAGGCAGCAGCCCCGTCTCTATCCTGCGGGCCAGGTCCTGCGCGATCTGCTGATACAGCGGGCGGTCGGACCGGCGCGTGCGGGGCTGCGCCGCCGGGGATTTCATGTTCTCTTCCGTCACGGTCCCCCCCTGAGCAGGGATTCCCATCATTCTGATCAGCTGACTATGCATTCTGGGCGGGGCATGCCGTCCGTGGTCCTGCTACTGGCTGGTGCGCATGACCAGTCAGACCCCCTGCCATCCAGCATGCCCAGTCGAGGACGATCATACTCCTGATCCCAATCGTTGGTATGTCTGGGATGAGATGTTTGAGACCGTCTCCCAGTTGGGTATTGGAATCATACCAATGACTGGGATGGCAAGATCGATTGGGGTGATCCTAGCAAGGAGGACGATCCTCTGCGGGAGAACACCGACAACTCGCCGAGCAGTCTGCCGACTAGTCCCGACCCGCACCCGGGGCGCGAGCCGAATCGGGGGCCCGCGGCCACAAGCCGCAGGCCGGAAGCAAGGGAGACCCCCATGGCCGGCATCCTCATCACCAGCGCCGTCGTGATCTTCGTGCTGGGGTTCGCCCTCGGCGTGATCGCGCTGGTCAGCCTCGCGATCCACCGGGAGGAGCGAAAGTTCCTCAGCACGGGGCGGGTCTCCATCACGGAGCGGACCGCCGACCGGACCAGCCTCGCGGGCCGGGGTGTCACCGGCCTCTGGGTGCGTCACTGGGACGAGCAGCGGCCGCTTTCGGCCGAGGAACGCGTGACGGCACATCACCGCGAGGGCGTGACGCTGCCCGGGCCGCAGGACACCACCGCTTACTGATCACTGACCAAGCAGGGCGCTGGCCCGGCAGTGCAAGCCAGGCCGGCCGGAGCACCGGGCGAGCCCGGCCGGCCTGGCACCGGGCAGGACCGCAGGGAACCGGAAGCAAGGGAGACCCCCCATGACCGGTGTCATCGCCATCCTCGCCACCACCGCCGTCATCCTCGGCGTGACCGGGGCCATCGTCGTCGTCACCATCGGCATCCGCCGGGAGGAGCGCGAGTTCTCCCGCACGGGCCTGGTCTCGCTGACCCGCCGGGCCCCCGGGCAGGCCAGCATGGCGGGCCGCCTGGCAACCGGCCTGTACGTCCGCCAGCGCTGTGACGTGCCCGCCGGGCCCGCGCTCCGACAGGACTTGCTGGTCTGACCGGGCCAGCAGGACCGGGGGTGCCTGACCATCAGGCTGGTTCCGCCGCCGGGCTGGCAGCGGGACCGGGCTGACGCCCCCGGTGGTCTGCGCCGCACCGTAGCCGGGGCACGGTGTGGCGCGGGCCGATGCCCGGGACCGGGACTCACCGGCCGGAGGTCCGCCGGCCGGCCCGGTCCCGGCCTGCTGCCGGCGTGGTGCCGCCGGGCGCTCTAAGCTCGGCTGCGTGGCAGACACCGAGGCAGTTGCGCCGTATCCGTGGGCCCCGGCGAGCGCGACCGGGGTGGGCTCGATGCCGGGGACCGATCCGGCCGAGGCGATGCGGATCATCCTGGGCGAGCTGCCGGACCTGCCGCACCTGGCCGAGCTGCCGGGCCGGGGCGCGGGCGCCGGCCTGACCGGGCGGACCGCGGCGCTGCTGGTCGAGATGCCGGTGGAGCTCACCCCCACCGGCTGGCGGTTCACCGGGCGGCCGGGCCGTGACCTGCGGCGGGCCCGGGACCTGCTCTCCTCCGACCTCGACACGCTGGAGGAGTTCGCCGCCGGCTACACCGGGCCGCTGAAGGTCCAGGCGGCCGGGCCGTGGACGCTGGCGGCCACCATCGAGCTGCTCCGCAGCCAGGAACGGGCGCTGACCGACCGCGGCGCCGTGGCCGACCTCACCGAGTCGCTCGGCGAGGGCCTGCGCGCGCACCTGGACCAGATCACCAAGCGGGTGCCCGGCGCCACCATCCTGCTGCAGCTGGACGAGCCCGCCCTGCCGGGCGTGCTGGCGGGCACGCTGCGGTCCGCGAGCGGCCTGCGCCGCCTGGAGCCGCCGGAAGCCCCCGAGGCGGAGAACCGGCTGGCGGCGGTGCTGGCCGCCACCGGCGCGTTCAGCATCGTGCACTGCTGCGCTTTGTCGGTGCCCTTCGGCATGATCAGGAGTGCGGGCGCTGGCGCTGTCAGCTTCGACCTGGCGCAGCTGGGGCCGGGCGGCGAGGACGCGCTCGCGGAAACGGTGGAGGCAGGACTGGGCATCCTGGCCGGCGTGGTGCCCGCCACGCCAGCCCCGGGCGGGCAGCTGGCCGCCCGGGCGACGGCGGAGCGGGTGACCGGGCTGTGGCGGCAGATGGGCTGGCCAGCGGGCCGCAAGCCGGGCCTGGCCGCGGGCCCGGCCGGGCTGCCCGGGCAGGTCGTGCTGACGCCGGCCTGCGGGCTGGCCGGGGCTCCGCCCGGATACGCGAAGGACGCGCTGGCACGCTGCCGGGAGGCCGCCCGGCTGCTGCCGGAGCTGATCGAGGAGGGGTGATGGCGGACGGGCCCGATGCGGGCGCGCGGCAGCGCCACGCGCAGCTCAGCATTGAGATCACCGAGCACGACCACCGGTACTACGTGCTCGACGCGCCGGTCGTCTCGGACGCCGAGTACGACGCCCTCATGCGGGAGCTGCGCGCCCTGGAGGAGCGCTACCCGGAGCTGCGCACCCCGGACTCCCCGACGCAGCGGGTCGCGGGCGGCATCTCCACCCTGTTCTCCCCGGTCGAGCACCTGGAGCGGCTGCTCAGCCTGGACAACGCGTTCTCCGCCGACGAGCTGGCCGGCTGGGGCGCACGGGTGGACAGGCTGGGCGGGACGGGCCCGTACCTGTGTGAGGTGAAGATCGACGGGCTGGCCGTGGCGCTGGTCTACCGCAACGGCGCGCTGGTGCGCGGCGCCACCCGCGGGGACGGGGTCACCGGGGAGGACGTCACCCCCAACATCCGCACCATCGACGCGGTGCCGATGCGCCTGACCGGCGCCGACGTGCCGGACGAGCTGGAGGTCCGGGGCGAGGTGTTCCTGCCGGTGGCCGCGTTCCGGGAGCTGAACGAGCGGCTGGAGGACGCGGGCCGCCCGCCGTTCGCCAACCCGCGCAACGCCGCCGCCGGGTCGCTGCGGCAGAAGGACCCGCGGGTCACCGCGTCCCGCGCGCTCAGCATGATCGTGCACGGGCTGGCCGTGCCGGGGGCCGACGCCGGGGCCGGCGGGATGCCCGCGCCCGACGTGCCCGCGGTGGCGGACTCGGTGCCGGAGACCCAGTCCGGCTGGTACGGGCGGCTGCGCGAGTGGGGGCTGCCGGTCAGCGACCTGGTCAGGGTGGTCGATGACCTGGACGGGGTGCGGGAGTACATCGCCTGGTACGGGGAGCACCGGCACGACCCGCCGTATGAGATCGACGGGGTGGTGGTCAAGCTCGACCGGCTCGCCGTGCAGCGGGAGCTGGGCGCGACCAGCCGGGCGCCGCGCTGGGCGATCGCCTACAAGTACCCGCCGGAAGAGGTCACCACCCGGCTGCTCGACATCAAGGTGAACGTGGGCCGCACCGGGCGGGTCACCCCGTTCGCGGTGATGGAGCCCGCCCACGTCAGCGGGTCCACGGTGGACCGCGCCACCCTGCACAACGCCGATGAGGTCAAGCGCAAGGGCGTGCTCATCGGGGACATGGTGGTGCTGCGCAAGGCCGGCGACGTGATCCCCGAGGTCGTGGGGCCGGTCGCGGACCTGCGCACCGGCAGCGAGCGCGAGTTCGGGTTCCCCACGGAGTGCCCGGCCTGCGGCACACCGCTGGTGCGGGAGGAGGGCGGGGTGGACTGGCGCTGCCCCAACACCCGTGCCTGCCCGGCGCAGCTGCGCGAGCGGCTGTTCCATCTGGCGGGCCGGGGCGCGCTGGACATCGAGGTGCTCGGCTATGAGTCGGTGGCGGCCCTGCTCGACAGCGGGCTCATCAGCGACGAGGGCGACCTGTTCTCGCTCACCGCCGAGAAGGCCGCCACCTCCCCGTTCTTCGTCAACAAGCAGGGCGGGCTGACGGTGAACGCCGGCAAGCTGCTGCGCAACCTGGACGAGGCGCGGCACCGCCCGCTGTGGCGGCTGCTGGTGGCGCTGTCCATCCGCCACGTCGGGCCGACCGCCGCGCGGGCGCTCGCCGCCGAGTTCGGCTCGCTGGACGCGATCGCGGCCGCGCCCGCGGAGGAACTCGCCGCCGTTGACGGCGTCGGGCCGACCATCGCGGCGTCGGTGACCGAGTGGTTCAAGGTGGACTGGCACGCGGCGATCGTGGGCAAGTGGCGGGCCGCGGGGGTGGACTTCGGCACGGCCCGCGAGCGCACCCGGCCAGAGGAGGCCGCGGGCCTGCCGCTGGCCGGGGTCACCGTCGTGATCACCGGCACGCTGGGCGGGTTCACCCGGGACGAGGCCACCGAGGCGGTCACCGGGCGCGGCGGCAAGGTCGCCTCCTCGGTGTCGAAGAAGACGAGCTTCGTGGTGGCCGGCGAGAACCCCGGCTCCAAGCACGACAAGGCGGTCTCCCTGGGCGTGCCGGTGCTCGATGAGGCGGGCCTGCGGGTGCTGCTGGACGAGGGCCCGGCGGCTGCCAGCGCCGCCGCCCAGCCGCAGTAGGGCCAGGGTCACCAGCAGCCCGGCCGGGTGCGCCACGCCGGTTCTCCGGTTACGCTTAGTTACTATGCTATTACTTTTAGTAGTTAGACCGGGTGGCTGCGGTGGCGCGACCCGCCCCCAAGCGGCCGGTCAGCGACACGCCGTGTCGCCCCCGATCCGCGAAATGGCTCTGACCTGGGTTTTTGCTGACAAGCGATCAAAGTCAGTAACGGATAGTATGCAAGTGGCTTCGCGAAGTATGGGTTTCGCCTTACTCTTCTCGTGGGGCGACGTGCATCCGATCAGCTGGCAGGCACGAGGACACGATGAGGGATCCGAACGATACGAGGGACATCAGTCCGCGGGCCGGATCCCCGCTGTGGATCTACCTGACCGTCGTGACGGCCGCCGGGGTGGCCGTGCTGGCGGCCGGGCTCGTGCGGCTCGCCCTCGCGGGGGCGGCCGAACTGACGCACCAGCCGTTGTTCTGGGTCATTGCCGGGCTGGCCCTGATTGGCGAGCTGCGGCCGATCGTGACCCCCGGCAAGACCGATCCCGACGCGGGCGACGCGTCGATTACGTTCTGCTTCGCCGCGCTGCTGTACTGGGGGTTCCCGGCCGCGGCGCTGATGCGGACGCTGACCTGCGCGATCGCCGCGATCGTGGGCCGGCGGCGGCTGTTCAGGGCCGCCTTCAACTGTGCGCAGGAACAGCTGAGCCTGGGGGCCGCCTGGCTGGTCCTCGGCTTCGCCGGGATCCACGGCCAGCCGCTGGCCCCCTGGGTGCCCGACGACCGGCACCTGCTCGCCGTGGCACTGGCGGCCGCGGCCTTCTTCGTCACCAACTTCGTGCTGGTCATGTACGCGGCGGCGCTGCACGCCCGGGCGCCGTTCCTGGTGACCTGCCGCAAGGCCCTGCCCTACCAGGCGTTCGTCAACCTGGTGCTGCTGGCGGCGGCGCCGCTGGTGGTCGTGGTCATGGACCGCTCGGTGCTGCTGGTGCTGCTGTTCCTGCTCCCGCTCACCGCCATCTACGCCAACGCCGCCATCTCGCTCCAGCGGGAGCACCAGGCGCTGCACGACGAGCTCACCGGGCTGCCCAACCGGACGCTGCTGCTCCGCAAGACCGGCGAGGCGCTGGTGGAGGCCGCGCGCACTGGCAGCAAGACCGGCTTCCTGCTGCTCGACCTGGACCGCTTCAAAGAGGTCAACGACACCCTCGGCCACCCGGTCGGGGACGGGCTGCTGCGGCTGGTGGCGCACCGCCTCACCCACAGCGTCCGCCCGGGCGACGTGGTGGCCAGGCTCGGCGGTGACGAGTTCGCGGTGCTGCTGCCCGCGGTGCGGGAGGTGAGCGCGGCCCGCGAGGTCGCGGCCCGGCTGCGGGCGGCGCTGGCCGAGCCGGTCCGGCTGGAGGGCATGTCGTTCCAGAGCGAAGCCAGCGTCGGGATCGCCATCTACCCCGACGACGCGGGCGCGGTGGAGGTCCTGCTGCAGCGCGCGGACGTGGCGATGTACCTGGCCAAGGAGCGGCGCAGCGGGGTGGAGACC
The DNA here is from genome assembly GCA_050257395.1 of Gemmatimonadota bacterium. Lineage (GTDB taxonomy): Bacteria > Actinomycetota > Actinomycetes > Streptosporangiales > Streptosporangiaceae > JAIRTY01. The sequence continues at coordinate 16,075 of JBLMWU010000134.1, forward strand.
TACGTCAGCGACTCCGACCGCAACTCCCCGGCGCGGCTGGCGCTGCTCGGCGACCTGCGCCGGGCCATCGACCGGGCCGAGCTGGAACTGCACTACCAGCCCAGGGTCACGCTGGCCGACGGGGAGACGCACGGCATGGAGGCGCTGCTGCGCTGGCGGCATCCGCAGCGGGGCATGCTCATGCCCGGGGACTTCCTGCCGGTGGCCGAGCAGTCCTACGTCATGCGCGACCTGACCGCCTGGGTCGTGGAGTCGGCCTGCGGCAAGGCCGCGCGCTGGCGGCGGGAGGGCCTCGACGTCCAGGTGTCGGTCAACCTGTGCGCGCGCGACCTGCTCGACACCCGGCTCGCCGACACCGTGGACCGGAGCCTGTCGCGCTGCGGGCTGCCGCCCGACGCGCTGATGCTGGAGATCAGCGAGCAGGTGCTCACCGGCGAGCCCGCCCACGCCATCGCCACCGCGGAGGAACTGTCCAGGCTCGGGGTGCCGCTGAGCCTGGACGGCTTCGGGACCGGCTACTCCTCCCTGGTGCGGCTGCGGCAGCTGCGGGTGCACGAGGTCAAGATCGACGCCTCGTTCATCCGCCGGATCCTCGACAGCCCCGACGACGAGCTGATCGTGCGGTCCCTGGTGGAGCTGGTGCGGGCGCTCGGCATCCGCTCGGTGGCCAAGGGCGTCGAGACCGCCGAGGCCGTCGCCGCCCTGCGGGCCATGGGCTGCGACGCCGCCCAGGGCTGGTACTACAGCGGGGCGCTGGCGCCCCTGCAGGCCACGGAGTGGCTGTCCGGCCACCCCGCCGCGACCGCCCCCGCCCCCCGCGCCCCCGCCCCCGGCCCGCTCGGGTGACCGCGCCGGGCCCCGCGCGGTCACGGAAACCCGTTCGCCCCGGCCACTAGGATTGGCCCATGTCCATCGCCCGTGACGACGTCGCGCATCTGGCCCGGCTGTCCCGGCTGGCCCTGGGCGAGTCCGAACTCGACCACCTGGCCGGCCAGCTCGATGTGATCCTCTCCGCGGTGGCGCGGGTCCAGGAGGTGGCCGTGGAAGGGGTGCCCCCCACCTCGCACGCGCTGCCGCTGGCCAACGTGTTCCGCGACGACGTGGAGGAGCCCTGCCTGGGCGCGGACCGCGCGCTGGCCGGGGCGCCCGCGGCCGAGCAGCAGCGGTTCCGGGTGCCGCGGATCCTGGCGGAGGACTGACCGTGGCTGACGACCTGACCAGGATGTCGGCTGCCGGGCTCGCCGCCGCGGTGGCGGGCGGCGAGGTGTCGGCGGTGGAGGTCACCCGGGCGCACCTGGACCGGATCGGCGCGACTGATGAGCGGGTGCACGCGTTCCTGCACGTCGGCGCCGAAAGTGCGCTGCGGGCCGCCCGCGCCGTGGACGAGCGGCGGGCCGCTGGTGAGCCGCTGGGCCCGCTGGCGGGCGTGCCGCTGGCGCTCAAGGACGTCTTCACCACCGAGGACATGCCGACCACCTGCGGCTCGAAGATCCTCGGCAGCTGGCAGCCGCCGTACGACGCGACCATCACCGCGCGGCTGCGCCAGGCAGGCGTGATCATCCTCGGCAAGGCCAACATGGACGAGTTCGCGATGGGCTCCTCCACCGAGAACTCCGCGTTCGGCCCCTCCCGCAACCCCTGGGACCTGAGCCGGGTGCCGGGCGGCTCGTCCGGCGGGTCGGCCGCGGCGGTGGCCGCCTGGCAGGCGCCGCTGGCCGTGGGCACCGACACCGGCGGCTCCATCCGCCAGCCCGCCGCCGTCTGCGGCCTGGTCGGGACCAAGCCCACCTACGGCGGCTCGTCGCGGTACGGGCTGGTCGCGTTCGCCTCGTCGCTGGACACGCCGGGCCCGCTGGCCCGCAGCGTGCTGGACGCGGCGCTGCTGCACGAGGTCATGTCCGGGCACGACCCGCGCGACTCCACGTCGGTGGACGCGCCGGTGCCGCCGGTGGTGGCCGCGGCCCGGCAGGCGGACGTGAGCGGCCTGCGGGTCGGCGTGGTGCCCGAGCTCGGCGGCGAGGGCTACCAGCCGGGCGTGCTCGCCCGCTTCACCGGGGCCGTCGAGCTGCTGGAGTCGCTCGGCGCGAAGGTCACCGAGGTGTCCTGCCCGCACTTCACCTACGCGCTGCCCGCCTACTACCTGATCGCGCCCAGCGAGTGCTCCTCGAACCTGGCCCGGTTCGACGCGATGCGCTACGGCCTGCGGGTGGGCGACGACGGCACCCGCAGCGCCGAGGAGGTCATGTCGCTGACCCGGGCGGAGGGCTTCGGGGCGGAGGTCAAGCGGCGGATCATGCTGGGCACCTACGCCCTGTCCAGCGGCTACTACGACGCCTACTACGGCAAGGCGCAGCAGGTGCGGACGCTGATCACCCGGGATTTCCAGGCCGCGTTCGAGCAGGTGGACGTGCTGGTCTCGCCGACCACGCCGACCACCGCCTTCCCGATCGGGGAGCGGGCCGACGACCCGATGGCGATGTACCTGGCCGACCTGTGCACGATCCCGGCCAACCTGGCCGGGAACGCCGCCCTGTCGGTGCCGTGCGGCCTGGCGCCCGAGGACGGGCTCCCGGTCGGGCTGCAGATCATGGCGCCGGCGCTGGCCGACGACCGGGTCTACCGGGTCGCCGCGGCCGTCGAGGCCGCGCTCGACCAGCGGCGCGGGCATCCGCTGCTGGCGGAGGCGAAAGGACTTGATCATGAGTGAACGCGCTGGCGCGGTGCTGGTGCCGTTCGATGACGCGGTGGCGCGCTACGACCCGGTGATCGGGCTGGAGACCCACGTCGAGCTGGGCACCCGGACCAAGATGTTCTGCGGCTGCCCGACCGGGTTCGGCGGTGAGCCGAACTCCCAGGTGTGCCCGGTCTGCCTGGGCCTGCCGGGCTCGCTGCCGGTCGCCAGCCGGGCCGCCATCGAGTACACGATCCGGATCGGGCTCGCGCTGAACTGCTCGATCGCAAGCTGGTGCCGGTTCGCCCGGAAGAACTACTTCTATCCGGACATGCCGAAGAACTTCCAGATCTCGCAGTACGACGAGCCGCTGTGCACCGACGGCTGGCTGGACGTCACGGTGGACGAGCCGGACGGCGGCAGCCGGCCGGTGCGGGTCGGCATCGAGCGGGTGCACCTGGAGGAGGACACCGGCAAGTCGCTGCACGTCGGCGGGGCGACCGGCCGGATCCACGGCGCGGACTACTCGCTGGTGGACTACAACCGGGCGGGCATCCCGCTGGTCGAGATCGTGACCAGGCCGGTGGACGGCACCGGGGCGCTGGCCCCGGTGGTCGCCCGGGCGTACGTCACCGAGCTGCGGGACCTGATGCGCGCGCTCGGCGTGTCCGACGTGCGGATGGAGGAGGGCTCGCTGCGCTGCGACGTCAACACCTCCCTGTCGCCGCGCGGCTCGGGCCGGTGGGGCACCCGCACGGAAACCAAGAACGTCAACTCGCTGCGCTCGGTGGAGCGCGCGGTCCGGTACGAGATCGAGCGGCAGGCCGCGCTGCTGGACGCCGGCGAGAAGATCGTCCAGGAGACCCGCCACTTCCATGAGGACTCCGGCAGCACCACCGCCGGCCGCAGCAAGGAAGAGGCCCAGGACTACCGGTACTTCCCCGAGCCCGACCTGGTGCCGGTCGCGCCGTCGCGGGAGTGGGTGGAGGAGATCCGGGCGGCGCTGCCCGAGCTGCCCGCGGCCCGGCGGGCGCGGCTGAAGGACGAATGGGGCCTGTCCGACCCCGACCTGGCCGCGCTGCGCAACGCCGGCGCGCTGGACCTGGTGGCCGCGACCGTGGCCGCCGGCGCCACCCCGGCCGATGCCCGCAAGTGGTGGCTCGGGGAACTGGCCCGCCGGGCCAACGAGTCCGGGGTGGAGCTGGCCAGCCTGCCGATCACGCCGGCGGGCGTGGCCCGGGTCACCGCCCTGGTGGCGGCCGGCTCGCTGACCGACCGGCTCGCCCGGCAGGTCATCGAGGGTGTGCTGGCCGGCGAGGGCACGCCGGACGAGGTGGTGGCGGCCCGCGGGCTGGCCGTGGTGAGCGACGAGGGTGCGCTGTCGGCCGCCGTGGACGAGGCGATCGCCGCCAACCCGGACGTGGCGGAGAAGGTCCGCGGCGGCAAGGTCGCCGCGGCCGGGAGGCTGGTGGGCGCGGTGATGAAGGCGACCCGGGGCCAGGCCGACGCCGCCCGGGTCCAGGAGCTCATCCTGGCCCGGCTCGGCCAGCCCTAGCCTGCCAGCCTTGAGCTCTGCCCGTCCTTAGCCCCGCCCGTCCTGGGTCCTGCCGGTCTGAACACTGACGGTAATATTGCCCTTACCCTGCGCATTTGGCGGCGCGGTTCAGGCCCTGGCCCCCGGCGGGCTTCCCGCGGTCCCGGGGACCAGGCTGGGGGGAGGGGGCCCGGATCCTGATGATCCGCAGGAAGCCGGCCCGGCGGGGACAGGCGGGCGGGGGCCGGGAAGCAGCGGGCGGGCGCCGGACATGGCTGCACGACCCGAACTGGACGGCGGCGGGCCGGGCGGTGCGGGCGGGCACCGTGGTGCTGGGGTGCTGCGGGCTCGCCGCGCTCGCGGTCCAGGTCGTCAGCCTGGCCGTGCCCGCCTCCCGGGGCTGGTCCACCAGCCTGGCCTGGGCGCTGGCCGGGACGGTGGCGGCGATCAGCACGATCACGGCCGGGCTGCGCGTGCACATCAGGCGGGTCACCCGGGAGTCGTGGATCCTGTGGGGCGCCGGCGCGGGCTGCTGGGCGGTGGGCATCGTGATGGCGGCCCCGGCGGGGCCGCGGCCCGGCCTCGCCGCGGACATCTGGTTCCTCGCCCTGCCGGTGCTCGGGGTGTTCACCTACTTCCGCCGGGTGCCCCGCGCCTTCCTGTTCCTGCTGTTCCTGCTGGACGCCAGCCCGGTAGTGCTGCTGATCGTCGCCCTCGTCCTCGACCTGGGCCGTACCTACGACGGGGTGGTGTACACCGCCCTTTTCACGGGCCTGTACATGCTGCTGGCCGCGAACGCCATCCAGATGATCGGCCTGCACCGGGACCTGCGGCACGTGACCAGGACCTGGCTGTTCACGCTGGCCTTCTGCCTGGTGGGGCTCGCGTCGCTGACCGGGCCGCCGAACGCGCTCGACGGCCAGCCCGCGGCCCTGGCGGCCGGCGCGCTGTGGACGCTGGGGCTGCTGCTGCTGGGCCTGGCCGCGCTGGGCCGCATCCTCAACCCGACCGGCTTCGTGCAGCTGCTGCCGACCGAGAAGCAGACCGGGCCGCACGCCATCCCGCCCACGGTCGCGGTCTTCGGCCTGATCGTGCTGCTCGTCATCACGCCCCGGCCATCGGATCTGCTCCGGTACTTCCTGGTCAGCGCCGCGCTGGTGCTGATCTTCCGGATCATCCTGGTCTACCGGCAGGGCGCGCGGCTGATCGCCGAGGTGGTGGCCTCCCGTGAGCGGCTGCACCGGCTCGCCGAGGTCGCCCCGCACCTGCGGAGCCTGGTGCTCGACGAGCTGCTGCGGACCTTCTGCCAGGCCGCCCGGGACGTGCTGGGCGTGCCGTACGCGGCGTTCGGGCTGGCCGGGCCGGATCCCGCGGGCAGCCGGATGGCCGTCTCGTGCGCGGCCCGGCAGGAGGCGGCCGGCGGCCCGGGCCAGGCCCGCCAGCCCGCCGGGGAAACGCTGCGCCCGGACCGGGTGGTGCGGCTCAGCGAGCCGACCCGCGACCCGGTGGCGGCGGGCTTCCGGGCGGGCCGGGCGCTGCCCGAGGGCTTCCTGGCCATGCCGGTGCGGGTCGGCGGCACCGGCGGCGGCGTGCTGTACCTGGCCGGCCGGCCCGGCGGCTTCACCGCCGACGACGAGAACCTCGCCGGGCTGCTCGCCGCCAGCTGCGGCTACGCCATCGTGAACGCGGAGCTGTATGCGCAGGCCCGCGCCCAGCAGGACCAGCTCGCCGCGCAGAACGAGCGGCTGCGGGAGCTCGACCAGCTCAAGGACGAGTTCGTGGCGCTGGTCTCGCACGAGCTGCGGACCCCGCTGACGTCCATCATCGGTTACGTGGAGCTGCTCAAAGACGAGGACGTGCGTGCCCCGGACAGCGACCACCAGCAGTTCGCGGACATCATCGACCGGAACGCGCGCCGGCTGCTGCGGCTGGTCGGGGACCTGCTGTTCCTGTCCCGGATCCAGTCGGGCCAGATGGAGATGGAGATCAGCAGCGCCGGCCTGGGGGAGATCGCCACCCGCACGGTGGAGGAGGCCCAGCCCCGCGCGCGGGGCAAGAACATCGAGCTGGTCCTGTCCGCCGCCCCCTTGCCGGCCCTGTCCTGCGACCCGGAGCGGATCACCCAGGTCCTGGACAACCTCGTCACCAACGCGATCAAGTTCACCCCCACCGGCGGCCGGGTCGCGGTCACCCTCGGCCCCGCCGGGGATGGGGTCAGCATCGAGGTCAGCGACACCGGGATGGGGATCTCCGGCCCGGACCAGCAGCGGATCTTCGACACGTTCTTCCGCAGCGAGACCGCGGTCAAGCGGGCCATCCCCGGGACCGGGCTGGGCCTGACCATCACCAAGGCCATCGTCGACGCCCACCACGGCCGCATCACCGTGGACAGCCGCGAGGGCGGCGGGACCACCTTCCGGGTCTGGCTGCCCCGCCAGCAGCCCTGGCCCGGGCGAGCCGAAGGGCCGCGCCGCCGTCTGGACTGACGAGCGAGGCGGCGAAGGAGCCGGAGCGAGGAGGGAAGACGGCGGGCTCGAGCGGCCCGGAGGCGAGCGAGGGCCAGGAAAAAGCTGCAGAACGTGATCAGTACCCCATAACGGCGAGCAGGCCAGCTGGCGGCTGCCGCCCGCCCGTCTGCCCAGCCTTCCCGCGCGCGCAGCCCGTGGTCAGGGGGCTCTCAGGGATCGTTCAGGTGCCGCCCGCAGGCGGTCTCAGTTGTCGCCCGGTGTAGGCCCATCCTCAATCGAAGCGTGACCTTCGGCACGTACAGTAAGCGCGTCGTCATCTGTGATGACCGCGTCCGTCCGCTGGCAACCCCGCTCTCACCTGGGCGGAGCTGGTTTCCAGTCAGTAGCTGAGGGTGATCGCCCGGCTATCCAGCGAGACGGCCGGGCCCACCAGGCCCGGCCGGTCGCGCTGATCGCGGCAGACGCGGCGGAAGGAGACTCGGTGCGCCCCGAGGCATCGGGTGGCCTGCGATGAGCGCTGCCGCATGGATTCCGGCAGCAGCCGCCGTCCTCGTCGCTGCCGCCGCCGTGGTGAGCCTGTGGCGTGGTGCGGAGCACCACCCGGGCTCTGTCCGGCATGCCTTCCGGTGGTTCGCGGTGGCGGCGGTCTGCTGGGCTGCCGGGCTGGCGGTCAGGCAGCTGACAGCGCCCGGCCCGGCAGGATCGCTCACCATCGCGGACCTGCCCCAGCTGGCGGCGCTGGCAGCCGCCGCGGCCGGGTTGCGGGAGCTGGCGAAGGCGCCTCCGCCCGCTGGCCGCGAGCCCGGGCCGGCCGGCGCCGGCCGGGGCGGCCTGGTCGCCCGCGCCGCCGACAGCTACCTCATCGCCGCCGCGCTCTTCCTGATCGGCTGGGTGACGGTCTTCGCGGCTGACTACGCCCGGTGGGACGAGGGCGCCGGCGTGTTCGCGGCTGAGATCATCCACCCGCTCGCCGGCGTGCTGGTGCTCGGCTGGGCGCTGCCGCTGGCGGTGACGGCGGGCCGCCGGGCGGCCGCTCCCTGCCTCGCGATCCTCGCCGCCACCGCGAGCGACTCCCTGGACGTGGCCGCCCGGGTGAGCGGCGGGCGGCCCGGGCTGGCGGCCCAGCTGCTCCTGCTCGCCGCGGCCGGCCTGCTGGCGCTCACCCCGCGGCCGGCCGGGAGCGCCCGGCCGGCCGCCCGGCTGCCCCGGGTGCTGCCCGTCATCCGGGCGGCTGCCGAGCGCGGCGCGGGCGGCCCGCTGCTGACGGCGCAGGACCGGTCCGGCCCGGCCATGCTGGCGGCGAGCGCGGCGACGGCCGCCGCGCTGGCCGTCATGATCTGGGGGCTGGCGGGCAGCCCCGGCCCCGGGCCGGTGGTGGCGCTGGCCGGCGGGTCGGCGGTGCTGGCGCTCGCGGTCCGGGCCGCCGGGCTGGCCCGGCAGCAGCGGGGCGCGTCGCAGGCCTGGCAGGAGGGCGGCCGCCAGTTCCGGGAGCTGGCGGAGCGGACCAGCGACGCCGTGCTGGTGTGCGATCAGGACGGGGTGATCAGGTACGCCAGCCCCGCCGTGGCTGATTACGGGTACGCCCCCGAAGACCTGGCCGGGGTGCCGCTGGCGGACCTGCTGCACCCCGAGGACCGGCCCGGCGGCGTGCGGGCCGCCCGGGCGGCGGCGGCCGGCACCGGGCCGGCGGCCGCCCGGTACCCGTGCCGGGTCCGGGCCGCGGACGGCACCTGGCGGCACGTGCAGGGGACGGTGTCGCGGTACCGGGAGGTGGCCGGGCCCGGCAGGCTGCTGGTCACCGCCCGCGACGTGAGCGACCAGGTGGCCCTGCGCCGCCAGGTCGCCCACCTGACCTTCCACGACGGGCTGACCGGGCTGCCGAACCGCGCCTACATCGAGGACCGGGCGCGGGCGGCGCTGAGCGAGCCGCGGCCCCCGGCCCGGGCCGGGTCCGGGGTGGCCGGCATCGTCCTGCTCGACCTGGACGGCTTCACCGCGGTCAACGACTCGGCCGGGCACAGCGCCGGGGACCTGATCCTGGCGCAGGCGGCCCGGCGGCTGCGCGCGGTGGTGCCCCCGGATGACACGGTGGCGCGCTGGGGCGGGGACGAGTTCGCGGTCCTCATCGAGAGCAGCACCTCCGCCCGGGAAATCATCGACATCGCGGGCCGGCTGGCCGCCAGCATCAGCGCGCACGCCTTCCGGGTCGGCGACCGGGAGCTGTCCCTGACCGCCAGCCTGGGGGTGGCACTGGCCGACGGCAGCCCGCCCGGGTACGTGTGGCGGAACGCGGACGTGGCCATGTCGCGGGCCAAGGACGCCGGCGGCGGCCGGGTCGAGGTGTACGCCCCGGACGCCGGCACCGTGGCCGCGGCGCGGCCCGCGCTCGCGGCGGGCCTGCAGCAGGCGATCGCGGGCGGCCATCTCGCGCTGACCTACCAGCCGGTGGTGGAGCTGGCCACCGGCCGGGTGGCCAGCGCGGTGGCAGGGGTGCGGATGACCCGGGGCGGCGCCGGGGCGCCCGCGGCCGACCTGCTCGCCGCGGCGGAGGCGTCCGGCCTGATCGTGCCGCTGGGCGACTGGGTGCTGCGGGAGGCTTGCGCCGAGGCCGGCCAGTGGCACCAGGCGGGGCTCGGCGCCGGGGTGTGGGTGAAGGTGCCGCCGGCCCAGGCGGTCGCGCCCAGGTTCGCGGACTCCGTGCTGGCGGCGCTGGCCGCCAGCGGCCTGCCGCCGGCCGCGCTGACCCTGGAGGTCACCGAGCGCGATCTCGTGCACGGGGGCGGCACCCTGCTGCCGGGGCTGGCCGAGGTGCGGGCGCAGGGTGTCCGGCTGGCGATCGGCGACTTCGGCACCGACTACGCGTCCCTGTCCTACCTGCGCCGCCGCCCGGTGGACGTGGTCACCATCGACCCGGGGTTCGTGGCCGGCCTGGGCACCGACGCCGAGCTGGCCAAGCTGGTGGAGGCGATCGTCCGGGTGGGGCGCGACCTCGGGATCGAGGTGGTGGCGGCCGGCATCGCGGAGCCCGGGCAGCTCGCGCTGCTGCGCGCCATGGGCTGCCAGTTCGGCCTGGGCGAGCTGGTGGCCCCGGCGGTGGCGGCGCGCGGGCTGGGTGCCGTCCGGGGGCTGCCCCCGGCCGCGCCGGCCGCGGGCGGCCAGTCGGCTGCCGAGACCATCGTTCCGCATACTGAGACGAAATTGCTCTCAAGTTGACTCGGCTGCCCGGCGTGGGCAGACTGGATGAGTGCCATCAGGCCTGATTCTCGTACTTGACAGGCGCGCGGGACGCTGACCGACCGGTCACCCGCGCGCTCCCCTCGGCTGCCTTCGGGCGCGGGGGGTTTTTTGTTGCCAGCCTTCCGATACGCAGCGCAGATGAGGAAGCACTCTGATGACTGACCCGACCAGCACGGCGGCCGGCCCGCACCCCGGGCCGGCGCGGCGCGGCGCCAGGGGCGCCAGCCCCACGCCGCGTGACCTCGCCGCACGGACGGCGGCACGCGAGACGGCCGCCCCGGCGCGCTACCCGCAGCCGGCCTCCCCAGCCCCGGCGGCTGGCCCTGTCCAGCTCACGGGCGCCCAGGCGCTCGTGGCCGCGCTGGAGAAGCTCGGTGTAGACGTCATCTTCGGCATCCCGGGCGGTGCCATCCTGCCGGCCTACGACCCGCTGTTCGACTCCGCCAGCGTCCGGCACATCCTGGTCCGGCATGAGCAGGGCGCGGGCCACGCGGCGACCGGCTACGCCCAGGCGACCGGCCGGGTGGGCGTGTGCATGGCCACCTCCGGCCCGGGTGCCACCAACCTGGTCACCCCGCTGGCCGACGCCTACATGGACTCGGTGCCGGTGGTCGCCATCACCGGCCAGGTGTCGACCAGCCTGATCGGCACCGACGGGTTCCAGGAGGCGGACATCTCCGGGATCACGCTGCCGGTCACCAAGCACAACTTCCTGGTGACCAGCGCCGACGACATCGCCAGGACGCTGGCGGAGGCGTTCCACGTCGCCGCCACCGGCCGCCCCGGCCCGGTGCTGGTGGACATCGCCAAGGACGCGCTGCAGGCCACCACGACCTTCCGCTGGCCGGTCCCGTTCGACCTGCCCGGGTACCACCCGGTCACCCGGCCGCACTCCCGCCAGGTGCGGGAGGCCGCCAAGATGATGGTCGAGGCCCGGCGGCCGGTCCTGTACGTCGGCGGCGGCGTGATCAAGGCCGGCGCCAGCCAGGAGCTGATCGAGCTGGCCGAGCTGACCGGCATGCCGGTGGTGACCACGCTGATGGCGCGCGGCGGCTTCCCCAGCAGCCACCGGCAGAACCTGGGCATGCCGGGGATGCACGGCACGGTCGCGGCCGTAGGCGCGCTGCAAAAGGCCGACCTGCTGATCGCGCTCGGCGCGCGGTTCGACGACCGGGTGACCGGCCGGCTGGACACCTTCGCCCCGGACGCGCTGGTCGTGCACGCCGACATCGACCCGGCCGAGATCTCCAAGAACCGGCGGGCCGACGTGCCGATCGTGGGCGACTGCAAGGAGGTCATCACCGAGCTGCTGGCCGCGGTGCGGGCCGAGCACGAGGCGGGCCGGCGCGGTGAGCTGGCTGAGTGGTGGACCCAGCTGGACGCCTACCGGGACACCTACCCGCTCGGCTACACCGAGCCGGAGGACGGCTCGCTGTCGCCACAGTACGTGATCGAGCGGATCGGCCAGCTGGCCGGGCCGGAGGCGATCTACGTGGCGGGCGTGGGCCAGCACCAGATGTGGGCAGCCCAGTTCATCTCGCACGAGAACCCGGGCCACTGGCTCAACTCGGGCGGCCTGGGCACGATGGGCTACGCCGTGCCGGCCGCCATGGGCGCCAAGGTGGGCTGCCCGGAGACGGCGGTCTGGGCGATCGACGGCGACGGCTGCTTCCAGATGACCAACCAGGAGCTCGCCACCTGCGCGGTCGAGGGCATCCCGGTCAAGGTCGCGATCATCAACAACGGCAACCTCGGCATGGTCAGGCAGTGGCAGACGCTGTTCTACAACGAGCGCTACTCCCACACCGACCTGGACCGGGCCGCCAGGGCCGGGGACCCCGCGGCGGTGGCCATGGAGCCGGCGGCCGCGCCGCCGGGCGGCACCCGCATCCCGGACTTCGTCAAGCTGGCGGACGCCTACGGCTGCGCCGGGCTGCGGTGCGAGGACCGGGCCAGCGTGGACGCCGTCATCGAGGAGGCCATGAAGATCGACGACCGGCCGGTCGTGATCGACTTCGTCGTCCACCGCGACGCGATGGTGTGGCCGATGGTCGCGGCCGGCACCAGCAACGACGACATCAAGGTGGCCCGCGACATGGCCCCGGACTGGGACGTGACCGAATGAGCATCCATTCCCGCAGGGGTGATCAGGACTCAGGCGCCAGCAGGCACACGCTGTCGGTGCTGGTGGAGAACAAGCCGGGCGTCCTCGTCCGGGTGGCCGGGCTGTTCGCGCGGCGCGGCTTCAACATCGACTCGCTCGCGGTCGGGCCGACCGAGCACGAGGAGATCTCCAGGATGACCATCGTGGTCAACTGCGCTGATCACCCGCTCGAGCAGGTCACCAAGCAGCTCAACAAGCTGGTCAACGTGCTCAAGATCGTGGAGCTGGAACCGGTCGCGGCGGTGCAGCGCGAGCTGCTGCTGGTCAAGGTGCGGGCGGACATCGAGAGCCGGTCGCGCGTCCTGGAGATCGTGACCCTGTTCCGTGCCAAGGTGGTGGACGTGGCCCAGGACGCGGTCACCGTCGAGGCCACCGGCAACCGCGACAAGCTGGACGCGCTGATCAGGGTTCTGGAGCCGTTCGGTATCAAGGAGCTCGTGCAGTCAGGCATGGTCGCGCTCGGGCGCGGCGGCAAATCCATCACCGACCGGGCGCTGCGGCCCGTTGACCGTGCCGCAGCCGGCCCGGCCCAGTAAGACCGAAAGGCAACCGATGGCAGAGATCTACTACGACGACGGCGCCGACCTCGGGGTCATCCAGGGCCGGCACGTGGCCGTGCTCGGATACGGCAGCCAGGGCCACGCGCACGCGCTGTCGCTCCGCGACTCCGGGGTGGATGTGCGGGTCGGCCTGCCCGAGGGCTCGCACAGCCGGGACGCGGCGGCCAGCGAAGGGCTGCGGGTCGTCACCCCCGCCGAGGCGTGCGAGGAGGCCGACCTGATCATGGTCCTGGCCCCGGACCACGTCCAGCGCTCGCTGTACGCGGAGGCGATCGCGCCGAGCCTGGTCGACGGCGACGCGCTGTTCTTCGCCCACGGGCTGAACATCCGCTACGGCCTGGTGACCCCGCCGCCCGGGGTGGACGTGTGCATGGTCGCCCCGAAGGGCCCCGGCCACCTGGTGCGCCGCCAGTTCGCGGAAGGCCGCGGCGTCCCGGTGCTGGTGGCGGTGGAGCGGGACGCGACCGGCAACGCCTGGCCGCTGACCCTGGCCTACGCCAAGGGCATCGGCGGCACCCGGGCGGGCGCGCTGCGCACCACCTTCGCGGAGGAGACCGAGACCGACCTGTTCGGTGAGCAGTCGGTGCTGTGCGGCGGCGTCTCGGAGCTGATCAAGGCCGGCTTCGACACCCTGGTCGAGGCGGGCTACCAGCCCGAGGTGGCCTACTTCGAGTGCCTGCACGAGATGAAGCTCATCGTGGACCTCATGTACGAGGGCGGCCTGTCCAAGATGTACTGGTCGGTCTCGGACACCGCCGAGTACGGCGGCTACACCCGCGGCCCGCGGCTCATCGACGAGCGCAGCAAGGAAGAGA
>JBLMWU010000135.1:0-12017 GCA_050257395.1 Gemmatimonadota bacterium
GTGTCACCTGCGCGCACTCATGCGAGTCTTCGCGTGTGCGCCCACTCTGGTCACTCAGTGTGGAGGACCTATAACAATGGCGAAGGCTCTACTCGGTCACGTTGGTGGGCCGGATCCTCGCTTGGTATCTGAAATGCGCCGCCTGCAGCGGCGCGTGCGCGATCTCGAGGCCGAGCTCGTCAAACTCCAGGAGGAGAATGACGCGCTGGCCGCAGAGGTTGGCCACGAACTGCTGGTCACGGATCGGGAGCGTGAGCCTGCGCTCACCTGACCCGCTGGCACATCAGCAACCCAGGGACGCCGCAAGGCGTCCCTTTTCGTGTTATCTGGGCGCGCCGCTGGGGCCGCGGGATCCACGGGTCAGTGGCCTCCTGGCGGTAAGGTGCAGTGCAGCCGGTGCCGTTTAGGGCGGCATGTTTCGGCTCACCGGGGCACAGGCCGAGCGGACGGGGAGGAGGCCCCTCACGTGTACGTGAAGAGCCTCACCCTGCGCGGGTTCAAGTCGTTCGCGTCAGCCACCACGCTGCGGTTCGAGCCGGGCATCACCTGTGTGGTCGGGCCCAACGGGTCCGGCAAGTCGAACATCGTCGACGCGATGACCTGGGTGATGGGCGAGCAGGGCGCCAAGACCCTGCGCGGCGGCAAGATGGACGACGTCGTGTTCGCGGGCACGTCGTCCCGGCCGCCGCTGGGCCGGGCCGAGGTCACGCTCACCATCGACAACACCGACGGCGCGCTGCCGATCGAGTACTCCGAGGTCACCATCAGCCGGCTGCTGTTCCGCTCCGGCGGCAGCGAGTACGCCATCAACGGCAACCAGTGCCGGCTGCTCGACGTGCAGGAACTGCTGTCCGACACCGGGCTCGGCCGGGAGATGCACGTCATCGTCGGCCAGGGCCAGCTCGACCAGATCCTGCACGCCGGGCCGGAGGCGCGGCGGGCGCTGATCGAGGAAGCCGCCGGCGTGCTCAAGCACCGCCGCCGCAAGGAAAAGGCCCTCCGCAAGCTCGAGGCCATGCAGGCCAACCTGACCCGGCTGGAGGACCTCACCGGAGAGCTGCGGCGGCGCCTCAAGCCGCTGGGCCGCCAGGCCGCGATCGCCCGCAAGGCCGCCGTCATCCAGGCGGACCTGCGGGACGCGCGGCTGCGGCTGCTCGCCGACGACTACGTCACCGCCGCCGCCGAGCTGGAGCGCGGCGAGACCGACGAGGCGGCGGCGCTGGCCCGCCGGGCCGAGCTGGAGCTGGCGCTGACCGGCGCCCGCGCCAAGGAGTCCGCGCTGGACGCGGACGAGCAGCAGCACGCCCCGCGGCTGGCCCGCGCGCAGGAGACCTGGTTCGAGCTGTCCGCGCTGGCCGAGCGGCTGCGCGGGGTGGCCAGCCTGGCCGCCGAACGGCACCGGCACCTGGTCGCCGGGGACGGGGAGCCGCGCCCCGGCCGGGACCCGGACGAGCTGGAGGCCGAGGCCGAGCAGCTGCGCGAGCAGGAAGCGATCCTGGGCGAGCGGCTGGAAACCGCCCGTGAGCAGCTCACCGCGGCGGTCGCCGGCCGGGCGGCCGCGGAGTCCGCGCTGGCCGCGGTGGAACGGGACCTGGCCGAGCGGGCCCGGGCGGCCGCCGCCCGCGCCGAGCAGCTGGCCCGGCTGCGCGGGCAGGTCGCAGCCGCCCGCAGCCGGGCGCTGGCCGCCGAAGAGGAGGCCGGCCGGCTGACCGACGCCTGCCAGCAGGCGCAGGCCCGGGCCAGCCAGGCCGAGGCGGAGTACGAGAGCTTCCGCGAGGTGTCGGCCGGGCGGGACGACGACCGGGCCGAACTCGCTGCGGCACACGAGGAGGCCACCGCCGCGCTGGCTGAGATCTCCGCCCGGGTCACCGAGCTGCGCGCGGCCGAGCGGCAGGCCAGCGGCGAGCGGGCGGCCCTGCTGGCCCGCCGGGAAGCGCTGGAAGAGGGCATCCGGGGGCTGCAGAGCGGCACCGACGAGGCGGCGGTCCTGGCCGACCCGGGCCGGTTCCGCGGCGTCCTGGGAGCAGTGGCCGACCTGCTGACGGTTTCCGAGGGTGCGCAGGACGCCATCACGGCCGCGCTGGGCGGCGCCGCCGACGCGGTCGCGGTGGCCGGGCTGGACGCGGCCGTGGACATCCTGCAGGCGCTGAAGGACTCCGGCTCAGGCAGCGCGGGCCTGCTCATCGCCGCGACCGGGGCGGCGGGCGGCGCGGCCGGGGGTGGTGCCGCTGCGGGCCCGGCTGCGGCGGGCAGCCCGCTGCCCGCGGACCTGCCACGTGGGGCCATCGCCGCGCTGGATCTGGTGCAGGCACCGCCGGAGCTGCTCGGCGCGGTCGCCCGGATGCTGGCCGGGGTGGTGGTCGCCGCCGACCTGGCGCAGGCCCGCGACCTGATCCGCCAGCACCCGGAGCTGCGGGTGGTGACCCGCGACGGTGACCTGCTCGGGGCGCACTGGGCGCAGGGCGGGGCCGCCAGGCCGCCGAGCACGCTGGCCATGCGCACCGCAGCCGAGGAAGCCGCCGCCCAGCTCGCCGGGGCCGAGCGGGCCGGGCAGGAGGCGGCGCAGGCGCTGGCCGCGGTGGCGGCCGAGGAAGAGCAGGCCCGCCGGGCGGTAGCCGACGCGCTGGCCCGGCTGCAGGAAGTGGACGCCGCCGCCGCCAAGACCTCCGGGCAGCTGGGCCGGCTGTCCGGCGCGGCGCGGGCCGCCCGTGACGAGGCGGCCCGGCTGGAGGCCGCGATCACTTCCGCCCGCCGCCAGCAGGAGCATGAGGCCGGGCAGCTCGCCGAGCTGACCGCCAGGCTGGGTGTGGCGGAGGCGGGAGCCGGCGACCGTGGCAGGGGGGCGGACGGCTCCGGCTCGGCGGGTGGCCCGCAGCAGGCCGGCGCCGCGGGCGATGACGCGGCCGGTGACAGCGCGAGCGGTGACGGCGCGAGTGGCGGCGAGGCCGGCCCGGACCTGGCGGAGCAGGCACGCGACGAGCTGGCAGAGGCGGTGGCCAGCGCGCGCAACGCCGAGACGGAAGCCCGGCTGGAGGTCAGGACCGCCGAGGAGCGGCTGCGGGCCATCGCGGGCCGGGCCGACCAGCTCGCCGCCCAGGCGGTGGCCGAGCGGCGGGCGGCCGAGCAGGCCAGCGAGCGGCGAGCGGAACGCGCCCGGCAGGCCGTGGTCGCCCGCGCGGTGGCCGACGGCGCGGGCCTGGCCCTGGCGCGGCTGGCCGAGTCGGTGACGGTCGCCGCCGCCGAGCGGCAGGCCGCCGAGGAGTCCAGCAAGGGCCGGGCCACCAGCCTCAAGGCTGTACGCGCCCAGGTCCGCGAGCTGACCGCCGAGCTCGACCGGGTGGTGGACAGCGCGCACGGCGCGGAGATCGCCCGGGCGGAGCGCCGGATGCGGCTGGAGCAGCTCGCCGGGCGCGGCGCCGACGAGTTCGGGGTGGACGCCGACGCGCTGGTCCGCGAGTACGGCCCGGACGTGCTGATCCCGCCGGTGACCCCGGAGGCCGCCGCGGCCCCGCCGGTGCCGGTCACCGAGGACGGGGACCCGGTGCCGGGCAACGGCCACCCCGCGCTCCTCGTTCCGGCCCAGAGCAACGGCCACGGGCCGCACGGCGGTCAGGGCGGGGCGGACGGATGGGACGACGGCGAGCCCGCCGGGGTCCCGTACGTGCGGGCCGAGCAGGAGAAGCGGGCCGCGGCCGCGCAGCGCCAGCTCGACCAGCTCGGCAAAGTGAACCCGCTGGCGCTGGAGGAGTTCGCGGCGCTGGAGGAGCGGCACGCGTTCCTCGCCACCCAGCTGGAAGACCTCAGGAAGACCCGCCGCGACCTGCTCACCGTGGTCAAGGAGGTGGACGACCGGGTGCAGGAGGTGTTCACCTCCGCGTTCGAGGACACCGCGCGGGAGTTCGAGCGGATCATCGGGCGGCTGTTCCCGGGCGGCGACGGCCGGCTGGTGCTGACCGAGCCCGACGACATGCTGGCCACCGGCATCGACGTGGAGGCGCGCCCGCCCGGCAAGAAGGTCAAGCGGCTGTCCCTGCTGTCCGGCGGCGAGCGGTCGCTGACCGCCATCGCCTACCTGGTCGCCATCTTCAAGGCCCGCCCGTCCCCGTTCTACGTGCTGGACGAGGTCGAGGCGGCGCTGGACGACACCAACCTGCAGCGGCTGCTGCACATCTTCGAGGAGCTGCGGGACACCTCGCAGCTCATCGTCATCACCCACCAGAAGCGGACGATGGAGGTCGCGGACGCGCTGTACGGCATCACGATGGCCGGGGACGGGGTGTCCTCGGTGGTGAGCCAGCGCCTCCGGGAACCCGAGCGCGCCTGAGGCCCGGGCGGCCGCGGCCGGGCACGCGCCCGGCCCGGTCCCGGCCATCTGCCAGACTGGGGCCGTTATGGAATACGTGATCCTCGCCATCATCCTGGCCGTGGTGCTCGTGGCCGCCGGCGGCATGCTCCTGTACACCCGCCGCCGCGGCGTGCCGCCCGCCCCGCCGGCCCCGCCCGCGCCGCCGCCCCGCGCACCGGAAGCGGAGGAGGGGGCCGGGGCCGCGCCCGCCGAGGTGCTGCCGCCGGTCACCGGCCCGCCGCCGGTGGTGGAGGCCGAGAAGCCGCCGCCGATGGCGGGCCGGATGGTCCGGCTGCGCGGCCGGCTGGCCAGGTCGCAGACCGGGTTCGGCTCGGTCCTGCTCGGCCTGCTGTCCCGGGACACCCTGGACGACGCGGCCTGGGAGGAGATCGAGGACACGCTGATCACGGCCGACCTTGGGGTGGCGCCGGCCCGGCAGATCGTGGAGGAACTGCGCACCCAGGTCCGGGTGCACGGCGCCCGCGGCACCGCGGCGGCCCGGGAGCTGCTCCGGGACGAGCTGATCAGGCAGGTCGGCGCGGACATGGACCGCACCCTGCGGACCGCCCGCCACGGTGACCGCCCGGCGGTGCTGCTCGTCGTCGGCGTGAACGGCACCGGCAAGACCACCACCTGCGGCAAGCTGGCGCGGGCCCTGATCGGCGACGGCCGGACCGTGCTGCTGGGCGCCGCCGACACCTTCCGGGCCGCGGCCGCCGACCAGCTGGAGACCTGGGCCCGGCGGGTCGGAGCCCAGGTGGTGCGGGCGGACCGGGAAGGGGCCGACCCGGGCAGCGTTGCGTTCGAGGCGGTCAAGGCCGGGATCGACGAGCGGGCCGACACGGTGGTGGTGGACACGGCCGGGCGGCTGCACACCAAGACCGGCCTGATGGACGAGCTCGGCAAGATCAAGCGGGTGATCGAGAAGCAGGCCACCGTGGACGAGGTGCTGCTCGTGCTCGACGCCACCACCGGGCAGAACGGGCTGCGCCAGGCCCGGGTGTTCGCCGAGGTGGTGGACATCACCGGGATCATCCTCACCAAGCTGGACGGCACGGCCAAGGGCGGCATCGTGGTGGCCGTCCAGCGCGAGCTGGGGGTGCCGGTCAAGCTGGTGGGGCTCGGGGAGGGGCCGGACGACCTGGCCCCGTTCGAGCCGGCCACGTTCGTGGACGCCATCCTGGGCGGCTGAGCCGGGGCAGGCCGGCCCGCATTAACTGAAGCGGTAATAGGGCAAGGGCGGTTGCCCTTACCGCCATTACGCGCTGCCGGGATCCGGGCGGAATCCGGTGATTGCCTGGTGGGCCGCGGGATGGCGGATGATGAACCGGATAAACCTTACAGAAGGCTTAAATCCTAGCTTTCTTAGTAACTCGTGGCACTTCCCTCAAATATCTGTAAAACGCCGAAACGGCAGCAATGGGACTGTACGCTGACTAACCAACAGCAACCGCCCGCGCACGAGGAGGAGCCACGGTGGACGTCCAGCGTCTGAAGGACTCCTTCGCCCGCGTGGCCGTGCACGGCGACGCGGTCCCCCTGTTCTTCTACTCGGACCTCTTCCTGCGGCATCCCGACACCCGGGCCCTGTTCCCGGTGTCCATGGCCGTCCAGCGGGACCGGCTGGTCAAGGCCCTCGCCGCCGTGGTGTCGAACGTGGACAACCTCGACGCGGTCACCGGGTTCGTCCAGGCGTTAGGACGCGACCACCGCAAGTTCGGCGCGCTGCCCGAGCACTACGGCGCGGTGGGCGCCAGCCTGCTGGCCACCCTGGCCTACTTCAACGGCGAGGCGTGGACGCCGGACCTGGCCGCCGACTGGAAGGCCGCCTACGAGATCGTCGCCGGGGTGATGCTCGACGCCGCCCGCGAGGACGAGAAGATGCGGCCCGCGTCCTGGGAGGCCACGGTGGTGGCGCACGAGCTGCGCACCTTCGACATCGCCGTCTTCCGGGTCGCCCTCCCCGAGCCGGTCGGCTTCCTGCCCGGCCAGTACGTCAGCGTGACGTCGTCGCTGCGGCCGCGGCTGTGGCGCATGTACTCGATCGCGAACGCCCCCCGCCCCGACGGGACCATGGACTTCCACGTCCGGATGGTCGACGGCGGGACGCTCAGCATGGTCCTCACCCGGGGGCTGATGGTCGGGTCGCGGCTCACCCTCGGGCCGCCCGCCGGTGTCCTCACCTACGACCACTCGACAGGCCGCGACGTGCTGCTGGTGGCGGGCAGCACCGGCCTCGCCCCGCTCAAGGCGATCGTGGAGCAGATCGCCGGCCTGCCCGATCCGCCGCGCACCCACCTGTTCTTCGGCGCCCGCCGCGCGGAAGGCCTCTACGACCTGCCCGACCTGGAGAAGATGGCGGCCGGGCTGCACTGGCTGACCGTGACCGCGGCTGTCTCGGACGACCCCCGGTACCAGGGCGAGCGAGGGCAGCTGCCGGACGTGGTGGCGCGCTCCGGGAGCTGGCGGGACCACGACGCGTACATCTGCGGGCCCGGCGCCATGGTGGAGGCGGCCGTCGGCCGCCTGGCCACCATGGGGGTCCCGCAAGGGCAGATCCACACCGAAGAGTTCGGCTGGAGTGAGGCATGACCGTGACCTACCGCACTGACGAGCGGCTGACCCCTGACGTCATCCGGTCGGTTTCCCTGCCCTCCGCCAGGCTGGGCCGGCGGGGCTACGACGAAGAGCACGTGCGGGCATTCCTGAACCAGGTCGAGCGTGAAGTGGTGACGCTGCTGAACGAGAAGGCGTCACTGCGCGAGGAGGTCACCCGGCTGCGCCAGCGGGTCCTGGACGGGGATACCGGGGACAGCTACGGCTTCCGGCCCCAGGACGCACACATCCAGGCGGTGAACGTGCTCTCCAACGCCCAGCAGACCGCGGACCGCTACGTGGCCGACGCGCAGCAGTACAGCCGGGAGCTGGCCGAGGACGCCAGGCGGCGGCGCGACGAGGTGATCGGGGAAGCCCGGGCGCACGCCGACCGGGTGCTGGAGGAGGCGCACGCCCAGGCCAGCCACGCCGCGGTCGCGGTGATGGAGGCCCCGGACGGCTACGGCGGCGCAGGGCGGCGCAACATGGAAGCCGAGCTCGCCTACCTGCGCACCTTCAGCGATGTGTACCGGACCCACCTGCGGGCGTACCTGGAGGCGCTGCTCCGCAACGTGGAGGAGTGGGAACGGGCTGAGAAATCTTCCCTCAACGCGGCGCGGACCGAACTGCCCGTGCCGCCTCAGCCCCGCCCCATCTAGCCGGATCCTGCGCCCCGGTCCCGGCCGGCCGGGTGGCGCTGTCCGGCGTTCGTGCCCGCGGTCAGCTGGCGGCGACCGCGGGCACGAACTCGTCTGCCTGGATGTTCCGCAGCGACATTCCGGCCAGGAACAGGGCCCGCCGCATGATGGCCACCGAGCGGGTGCCGCCGCACAGGAACGCGCGGGTGCGGGCCGGCCCTGGCCCGCGGGCCAGCTCGGCGAGCAGCGCGTCGGTGATCTCCTCGCCGCGGGAGCGGGCGCAGGTCAGCCAGCGCACCGCGGGAGCGGGCGCCGCCAGCCCGGCGGGCAGCCGTTCACCCAGATACAGGCGATCCGGCGTGGCCGCACCGTGGATCACGGTGACCGGCCCGGTGTGCCCGCTGCGCAGCGCGTCCCGGGCGATCGCCAGCAGGGGCGCGATCCCGGTGCCGGTGCCCGCCAGCAGCAGCGCGGTCTCCGGCGAGCCCGGCAGGTAGAAACAGTCCCCGGCCGGGGCCCCGACCCGCAGCACGGTGCCCCCGCAGGCGCCCGCCAGCCAGCCGCTCATGGCGCCGCCGCGGCGGACCCGGACGTGGAACTCCACGTCCGCGGGCCAGCGGGGCCCGGGCAGGCTGGCGATGGAGAAGACCCGGACCACGCCGTCCCCGCGGTCCAGGGTCACGTGCTGGCCGGCCCGGAAGGACACCGGCCGGAGCGGCCGCAGCCGCAGCGCGATCACATCCGGGCTGAGCCAGCGCGACCCGGCCACGGTGGCGGGGGCCATGACGTCGTGGCCTGCCGCGCCGACGGCCAGGTCGGCGGGCGGCCGGGCCAGGCAGGCCAGGAAGTAGCCGCGGGCCGCCAGCGAGGGCTTCAGCCCGCGCTGGCCTGCTTCCCCCGGGTCGCCGGATTCCGCGCGCAGCAGGCAGGTGTGGCAGGCACCCGCCCGGCAGGCGGAGGGCAGGCCCACGCCGTGCCGGGCCATGCCCTCCAGAACCGACTCGCCGGGCCGTAATTCGTAGCGCTGGCCTGCGAACGTGACCCGCATCGGTCAGCGGTTCAGGATGTCGTCCCGGACGCTGGCGGCGACCGCGCCCGCCTCGGCGATGTCGGCGTTGCCGACCCCCAGCTCGCGGAGCGTCTCGGCGAGATGCATGATCACCCGGTCGACGTGCTCGTCGGACAGCCCGGCCATCCCGGCGTGCGCGGTGCGCAGATCCCGGCCGCTGTAGTTGTTCGGCCCGCCGAGCGCCATGGTCAGGAAGGCCGCCTGCTTGGCGATCTGCCGGTCCATGTCAACGTCGTCGAAATAAGGCGCGAGGACCGGATCGCTGAGAACCTTCCGGTAGAAAACCTCGGTCGCGGCCTGGACGGCCGGCGCCCCTCCTAAACGATCAAAGAGGCTCGTTTGAGTTGTCATATTCTGCGTTATAGCTGGTGATCAGTTGCGAAACAACCGTTTCCGACATATTCAGTGACATTTGCCAGGTGCCAATCGCAGAGGGTGACTGCCTGCCCGGGGCCCGCGCCCGCGGGCCGGCGCCGGTGCCGGTCCCGCCCCATCCCGGCTGACCTGCGAAACACGTACGTAACATGCCGGGGGAGGGTTTCACGGCGCGGAAACACTCCGTGACAGCCGGCGAAACGCCGCCCGGTGAGGGTAAGCGAAGGACAGGGTGCCCCGAGAGGTGGGTCGGATGAAGCTCATCACCGCCGTCATCAAGCCTTTCAAGCTCGATGAGGTCAAGGCCGCGCTGCAGGCCTTCGGTGTTCACGGCATGACCGTCAGCGAGGCCAGCGGCTACGGCCGCCAGCGCGGCCACACCGAGGTGTACCGGGGTGCCGAGTACCAGGTGGACCTGGTGCCGAAGGTCCGGCTGGAGGTGCTGTGCGATGACGAGGACGCCGACGACCTGATCGACGTCGTGGTCAAGGCCGCGCAGACCGGCCGGATCGGCGACGGCAAGGTCTGGTGCGTGCCGGTTGACGCCGTGGTGCGGGTGCGCACGGGAGAGCGCGGTTCCGGCGCGCTCTGACCTGCGCGGGCCAGGGCTGGACGGGCAGTAAGAGGATGAGTCAGGGGGCTGCAGACTGGTGACGGCGGTCCCCTCATCCGATGCATCCGATGCCCGGGCCAGCGGGGTCTCGTTCACGTCGTTCGCCGCCGACCGGGCCCGCCGGACCGCGGAAACCGACCGCTGGCTGGCGTCCCTGCTGGGCGCCGAGCCGGGGCTGGCCCTGGTCGCGGTCGGCGGCTACGGCCGCCGGGAGCTGCTGCCCGGCAGCGACCTGGACGTGCTGCTGCTCCACGACGGCCGGGACGGCATCGCCGCCATGGCCGACCGGATCTGGTACCCGATCTGGGACGCGGGCGTGCACCTCGATCACGCGGTCCGGACCCCGGCCGAGGCCCGCCGGACCGCGCGGGCCGACCTCAAGGTGGCGCTCGGGCTGCTGAACGCCCGGCACGTCGCCGGGGACCCGGAACTGACCGGCGCGCTGCGCCTCGGGGCGCTGGAGGACTGGCGGCGCAGCTCTAAGACCCGGCTGGCGGACCTGCGGGCCATGTGCGCGCAGCGGGCCGAGCGGCACGGCGAGCTGGCGTTCCTGCTCGAACCCGACCTCAAGGAGGCCAGGGGCGGCCTGCGCGACGTGCACGCCATCCAGGCGGTGGCGGCGGCGTGGGTGGCCCCCGGGCCGGGCCCCCGGGTGCGAGCCGCCTACGAGGCGCTGCTGGACGCCCGGCACGCCCTGCACGAGGTGACCGGCCGGGCCACCGACCGGCTGGTGCTGCAGGAGCAGGAGGAGGTCGCGCACGTGCTCGGCGTGCTGGACGCCGACACGCTGCTGCGCCACCTGGCCGGCGCCGGCCGCACCGTCGCCTTCGCCGCCGACCACTCGTTCCGCCAGGCGCAGCGCGCCCGCGGCGGCAGCCGGCGGCGGCAGTCCCAGCGGCGGCCGCTGGCCGACGGGCTGGTCGAGCAGGACGGCGAGGTGGTGCTCGCCCGGGCCGCGGACCCCGCGTCCGACCCGGCGCTGCCGCTGCGGGCCGGTGCCGCGGCCGCCCAGGCCGGGCTGGTGCTGGCGCCCCGGACGATCTCCCGGCTGGCCGAGTGCCCGCCGCTGCCGGTGCCCTGGCCCGCCGGCGCCCGCGGCGCCCTCACCGCGCTGCTCGGCGCGGGGCCCGCGGCCATCCCGGTATGGGAGGCGCTGGACCAGGAAGGCCTGGTGACCAGCCTGCTCCCGGACTGGGACCGGGTGCGGAACCGGCCGCAGCGCAACCCGCTGCACACCTACACCGTGGACCGGCACCTGGTGGAGTGCGCCGCCCGGGCCGCCGCCCTGGCCCGCGACGTGGCCCGCCCGGACCTGCTGCTGCTCGCGGCGCTCCTGCACGACATCGGCAAGGGCTGGCCGGGCGACCACCGGGTGACCGGCGAAGTGGTGGCGCGGGACATCGCCCGCCGGGTCGGGCTGGGTGCCGCCGACGCGGAGCTGATCGCCGGCGCGGTCCGGCACCACCTGCTGCTCCCGCAGACGGCCACCCGGCGCGACCTCGACGACCCGGTGACGGTGGCGCAGGTGGCGGCGGCGGTGGGCAGCCGGCCGCTGCTGGAGCTGCTGCACGCGGTGGCCATCGCCGACGGCCAGGCCACCGGCCCGGCGGCGTGGAACGACTGGAAGGAAGGCCTGGTCGGCGAGCTGGTCCGGCGGGTCGCCGCGGTGCTGGCCGGCGACCAGCCGCCCGAGCCGCTGCCGCTGCGGCCGGACCAGCTCGCGCTCGCTGACGCCGGGGTGCCAGCGGCAGTCCTGGACGGCTCGGAGGTGACGGTGGCCGCGCCCGACCGGCCGGGCCTGCTGTGGCAGGCGGCCGGGGTGCTGGCCTCGCACCGGCTGGCGGTCCGTTCCGCCAACGCCACCTCGTGCGGCGCGATGGCGGTCACCTCGTTCACGGTCGCGCCCGAGTACGGCGACCTGCCGGACGCCGCCCTGGTCGCCGCCGACCTGCGGCGGGCGCTGGAGGGCCGGCTGGACGTGACCCAGCGGCTGGACCGGCGGGCGCGCGCGCAGCGGGTGCCGCTGGTGCCGGTGGCACCGCCCAAGGTCACCCTGCTCGATGACGCCTCGCAGACCGCGACCGTGGTGGAGGTGCGGGCGCACGACGCGCCGGGCCTGCTGTGGCGGGTCGGCCGGGCGCTCGGCGAGTGCGGCCTGGACGTGCGCGCGGCCCGGGTGGAGACCCTCGGCGCCGAGGCGGTCGACGTGTTCTACGTGGTGGACAGCTCCGGCGGCCCGGTGCGCGGCTCGGTCATCCGGGGCCGCATCGCCGCCCAGGTGCTCGCCGCCCTGACCGGCTAGCCCGGGCGAGCCGGAGGGGGCGCGGTAGCGCCCAGGCCGGAGCGAGCCGAAGGGCCGCGCCGCCGTCTGGACTGACGAGC
>JBLMWU010000136.1:0-2501 GCA_050257395.1 Gemmatimonadota bacterium
TGCCTCGTTACGGCGGGCGCGGCCGGGGCGATCTGAACGTCCGCGTCATCGTCGACATCCCGCGGCAGCTCAGCCCGCAGCAACGGCACCTGTACGAGCAACTCCGCGCACTCCAGCAGGCACCCGGCCAGCGGGCCGATCCAGCCGCATAGAACGCGCAGGCCAGGACGTTCGCCCCTGGCCTGCCCGGGCGCGGGCGGTTTGCATTGACCTGGTGGATCCGCGTGCAGCGATTGGCTGTGCCTGAGCACAAGGCCCGGTGTGCATGGCTGAGGAATGTCGGTACGGCGCGTGGCCGTCACCGGTTTCCGCCCGGGAGGCGGCCGAGACGGTCTGGCTGCGCTCGGCGACGCTCGCCGATGACGGCGCCGTATGGTGGCAGGAGATCCGTCCCGGCGAGGGCGGCCGCAGTCATCTGCTGCGCGCCTCAGGCGATGGGCACGTCACCGATGTGCTTGACGACCAGGACGGACTTGAGCCGGGTGGGCTGCTGCCCGTCGCGGGCGGCGCGATGGTCACGGCTTCGGACCGTGACGGCCGCCTGTTCCTGCTGGCGCCCGGGGCGAGACCGCGGCCGCTGACTCCCCCGCCCGGTCCCCCGCCGCTGGATCACGTCAGCTCCCTTGTGCCCGGTCCCGGCGGCCGCGAGGTCTGGGCGGCCGGCACGGCCCGCCGCGGTGCCGCGACCGAGTCCTCGCTGATCGCTGTCCCGCTTGATGGCAGCGGCGCCGTTTGTACCCTGCTGAGGACATCCCAGCGCATCTCGGCCCCTCGGCCATCTCCTGATGGTTCGCTCCTCGCCTGGATCTCCTGGAATCAGCTGCTGATGCCATGGGATGAAGCCGAGCTGCGGGTCGGCCGGATCACGCCGGGCGGCATCAAGCAGGAGCGGATCCTGCTCGGCGGCCCGGCGGACGCTGTGTGCCACCCCGAGTGGGCGTCGGCCAAGTCACTGTATGCGGCGTCGGACCGGTCACACTGGTGGAACCTGTATGAGGTCGGGCTGGACGGGGCGCTGCGCCCGCTGTCCCCGAGGGAAGAGGAGTTCGGCTGGCCGCTGGCCGAGTACGCCCAGCCGACATACGGGCGGCTGCCCGACGGGCGGCTGGCCGTCTTGCACGGAACCGGGACGTGGCGACTGGACCTGCTCGACCCGGCCGACGGGGAGCTGCTGCCGCTGGATCTGCCCTACGACCGCTGGCAGCCTGCCGTGCACGTCATGGGCAGCATGGTCGCCGGCATCGCCGGCGACCAGGAATCCCCGGCTGCCGTGGTGGTAGTTGATACCGCAGACGGACAGCACCGGGTCCTGCGGCAACCCGCGGGCGCGGTGCCGGCGGCGTACCTGCCTGAGGGTATCCCGGAGGCGTTCGCCGGCCGTGACGGCCACGAGGTCCACACTGTCATATACCCGCCGCGCAACCCCGGCTGCCGGCCCGTCGGCGGTGAGCTCACGCCGTACCTGATCTTCCTGCCTGACCTGCCCGGCGCCCACCCGGACCCGGTGCCTGGCCTGGTGACGGCCTTCTTCACCAGCCGCGGCCTCGGTGTCGCCGCAGTGTCAGGCCGCGGGTCCGCCGGATACGGCCGCGGCTACCGCGAGCAGCTGTACGGGCGGTGGGGCAGCGCCGACGTGGAGGACTGCGCCGTCGTTATCCGGGGCCTGATCAGGCGCTGGCACGCCGACCCCGCGCGGCTGGCTGTCCGGGGCTCCGGCGCCGGCGGCGCCACCGCCCTGGGCGTGCTGGCCGGCACCGACGCGTGCGCGGCGGCCACGGTGTACGCGCCGGTCACCGACCTCGCGCTGCCCGGCTCGGCGATGACTCGTTACCTGCGGCAGATCGCCGCGGACACAACCCTGCTGCGGTCACGATCGTGGCTCGAGCGGGTCCGCCGTCCCGTGCTGATGCTCCATGGGCTCGATGACCGCACCGTCCCTCCGGAGCAGACCGCATGCCTGCGGGAAATGCTGGACAGCCGCCACGTGCCGCACGCGTGCCTGACCTTCGCCGGGGAAGGCCACGTCTTCCGCACCGCCGACGCGATCACCCGCGCCCTGGAGGCCGAACTGTCCTTCTACGGCCAGGTTTTCAGGTTCCAGCCGCCCGCCGCCCCCTGCCTGCCCCTCAGCACCAGCGGCGGCCGTTAACGGCGGCCGACGGCCAGGCCTTTGGTCCCTATACGTGCAGCCCGGGGCTGGGTAGCGGTGAAATAGAGGATCTTGCGATGACAGAGGAGCCGGTCATGAAAGCACAAGTCGGCGACGAACTGATCGTCAAGGGACTACACGTCGGTGACGCCGATCGCCGGGGAGTGATCACCGAGGTACACGGCGAGAATGGCGGCCCGCCTTACCTGGTGCGGTGGAGTGACGGGCACGAAAGTTCGTTCTTCCCCTCCTCCGGCACCCTGGTCGAGCACGTCCCGCTGCCTGCCGGCAGGCGGGCCCGGGCAGCATAGCCGGGCACCGCCGCAGGCCAGCCGGCGGAGCCCGGGAAGGG
>JBLMWU010000137.1:0-3943 GCA_050257395.1 Gemmatimonadota bacterium
TACATGGCGGCGGTCAAGGACTGGGGCATCGAGGCGCTGCACCGCGCGATCGAGGGGGTCGGCTGCACCACCGCGGTCCACATCTGCTACGGCTATGGCATCAAGGCCAACATCGACTGGAAGGCGACGCTCGGCAGCGAATGGCGCCAGTACGCGGAGATCTTTCCAGCGCTGGCGCAAAGCCGCATCGGCCAGGTCTCGGTCGAGTGCCGCAATTCGCGCGTGCCGATGAGCCTGCTGAAGCTCCTCGACGGCAAGGACGTTCAGGTCGGCGTGATCGATGTCGCGACCGACGAGGTGGAAACGCCCGAGCAGGTGGCGGCCGTGATCGCCGAAGCGATGAAATACGTGCCACGCGAAAGGATCATCGCCAGCACCAATTGCGGGATGGCGCCGATTCGCTGGGATGTCGCCTACGGCAAGCTCGCCGCGCTCGCACAGGGCGCGGCACTCGCACGTAAGAGGTTCGGCTAAGGATTACTGAGCGCTGCGGTTGAGCACCCTGATCATCTCGTTCACCTTCTGGAGCTGCTCGCCCTTGTAGCCGCTCGCGATGGCAGGCCAGCGTACCGAAGGCACGATCATGGCCACCGGACCGGGTAACTCCACCAGCCCAATCGCGGCCAGCATGTCGCGCCGGATACCTATACCTTGCCCGGCGGTGCGCGCGTAGGCTGGACGGGCCGCGCGCCGTCGCGCGGTGGCGACGCTGACCACGGAAGCCACGATGAGCATGCCTGGGTTCCCCGACGCGCTGCGGGTGCTGTGCCAGGACGCCGGGTGCGATGTGCACCGGGTGCTGGCCGCGGCCTGCGGCCAGGTGCCGGCCTGGGACCCGGTCGTGTACCTGGCTGATTTCGCCCGCACGGCGCTGTTCCCGCTCGCACCGATGCTGCCTGCGGAGGAGGTGGCCGGGACGCTGCCGGGGCGGGCGTTCACCACCGGGCGGCCGGTGGCCGGGAGCCGGGAGAAGGACGGGCAGCGGGTGTGGGTGCCGGTGCTGGACCAGACCGCCCGCACCGGAGTTCTGGCCCTGACCGTGCCCGGCGCCACCGAGGAGACGCTGGCCCAGGCGGAGCTGCTTGGCGTGTTCGCCGGGCTGGTCATCGCCGCGTCGGCCCGGGTCAGCGACATCACCGGCCTGCGGCGGCGCGGCCGTCCGATGTCGCTTCCTGCGGGCATGCAGTGGGACCTGCTGCCGCCGCTGAGCGCGCGGACCGCCGGGGCGGTGATCGCGGGGGTCCTCGAACCCGCCTATGACATCGCCGGGGACGCGTTCGACTACGCGGTCAACTACGGCGACCTGCATTTCGCGGTCCTGGACGGGATGGGGCACGGCATCGGCTCCACGTTGCTGACCGGGCTGGCCGTCGGCGCCTACCGGCACGCCCGCCGCGCCGGGGAGCCGCTGCCGGCCATGCACGCGGCGATCGACCGGGCGCTGGCCGGCTACTACGAGGACCTGTCGTTCGCCACCGGGATCATCGCCCGGCTCGGTATCTCCTCCGGGCGGCTGGAATGGTCGTGCGCCGGGCATCCGCCGCCGCTGCTGCTGCGCGGCCGGAAGGTGGTCGCCGAGCTGAGCTGTGAGCCGGCGCTGCCGTTCGGGCTCGGCGCCGCCCCCGCTCCCCCGCCGGCCAGCACGGACCTGGAGCCCGGCGACGCGGTGCTGCTGTACACCGACGGGGTAATCGAGGCCCGCACCCCCGCCGGGGAGCTGTTCGGCCTGGGGCGGCTGACCGACCTGGCCGAGCGGGAAGCCGCCAGCGGCCAGCCCGCCGAAGAACTCGTCCGCCGCCTGGTCCGCGCCGTCATCGACCACCAGGCCAGCGACCTGCGCGACGACGCCACCCTGCTGCTGGTGCAATGGACAGGAACCCCGGACCGGCAGGGCCGGTGAACAGCTGGCGCCTCCTGCTCGACTGCGGGCACTGTTCGACGGCCTCGCCGTCGGCGGCGCAGTCAGGGCCCAGCTGGAGCGGCGATTCTGGGGCGACATCGGCGCCGCTGGCACCTGACACGCCGTCGCGTATGGCCGGGCAGTGGGATGCGGCGCCGGTGTTCGCTGTTACCGCGGCGGCGGCCCGCCGCAGCCGACGGCCAGCCCGGCACGCTCCCGCGCCGCACGCAGACGCAGCGCGGGAGCTGCCGAAATGACCAGCCTCGCCGGGAGCTAAGCAGTGACGGCCTGCTGCTGGTCGCTGCTCGTGACGTGGATGCTGCGGGGCTTGGCCGACTCGCGGACCGGGATGGTCAGGGTGAGCACGCCGGCGGCGTAGTCGGCGCCGATATGGTCGGCGTCCAAGGTCTCGCCAAGGAAGACCTGCCGGGTGAAGGTGCCGTAGGGTCGTTCGGCGACGATCATCTCGGCGCCGTCGGCCCGGACCGGGGCGCGCTCGGCGCGGACGGTCAGCACGTTCTGCTCGACGGTCAGCTCGATGGAATCAGCGGAGACGCCGGGCAGGTCCAGGCAGATGTAGAAGTTGTCGCCTTGCCGGTAGGCGTCCATAGGCATCGCGGCGGGCCGGGCGGCGGTGCCGAGCACCTGCTGGGTGAGCCGGTCCAGCTCGCGGAACGGGTCAGTGCGCATGAGCATGATCGGATGCCTCCTTACCTGTCTGAGCGATGGTCATGCCACACTCACGGGATCTATATAGCACGCCACAGAATTATCTTACAAGTCTCGACTGAGATTTCCTCCTGTCGCATACTGGAGGCAGTGCAGCCGTGCCGACGGAAGGGATGGTGACGGTCATGGGCGCCGGGGATCACGGCGGGCCGGTCCCGGATCTGTATCAGCTGCTGGGAGTGCCCCGGGAGGCCTCCAGGGAAGAGATCACGCAGGCCTGGCGGCGCCGGGCGCGGGCCGAGCACCCCGATGCCCGGCCCGCCGACGCGGATGCGCCGGGCCGGTTCCGCGTCCTGGCCGAGGCGTACCGGGTGCTCGGCGACCCGGCCCGCCGTACCGCCTATGACCGTGCCCTCGCGCGCGACGAGCAGCCCGCGGTCCGGGTCCCGGTGCGGCGGCCGGCCGGCCCTGGCAGAACAGGCGGCATGACACCGCCGGTGCGGGCGGCGGAGCCGCCGTTGCGGGCGGGACCGGTCCGGGTGGAAAGAACCCGTCCGGAATCACCCGCAGCCGGCTGGGATGAGGAAGAGTACACGCTGGCCGTGCTGGCGGAGCTGGCACTGCGGTACCTGGCCGGCGGCCGGGGGCAGCCGTGGTGAACCCGGGATGGGCGGACCCGGACCGAGGCCTGTTCAGCATCTCCGTCGCCGCCGAACTGGCCGGGCTGCACCCGCAGACGCTGCGGATCTACGAGCGGGAGGGGCTGGTCGACCCGGCACGCAGCCCGGGCGGCACCCGCCGCTACAGCCGCCGCGACATCGACCGGCTGCAGGAGATCTGCGCGCTCACCGCCGACGGCCTGAACCTGGCGGGCATCCGGCGGGTCCTGCGGCTGCAGGAAGAAACCCGCCGACTGCAGGCAGAACTGGCCGCGCTGCGCGAACTGGCCGCCGGAAACGGCCAGCCGGGCCGCGATGCGCCGGGCGAGGCCTGACGAGCCAGCCGGGCGCCAGCCGGTGAGCGCCGCCCGGGCCGCTGGGCCGCGGAGCCGGGACGGCCACGGCTACTGCCCGGCGTGCGGCGGGCCGGGCTGTGCCGCCGGGGAGCGCCCCGGCGTGTCCTGGGCAGCGAGCCGGGCGCGCAGGCTGGCGGCCAGGTCGCGCTCGGCGGCCAGGTCGTCTTCCAGTCCCAGGATGCGCAGCGCGGCAGCCAGGGTGTGGCCCTGGTCGAACAGCTCCCTGATCCGCGCGGCGAAGGCGAGCTGCCGGCGGCTGTAGCGGCGGCGCCCGCCGGCCGACCGCTGCGGGATCACCGCGCCCGCGGCATCCAGGGAGCGCAGGAACGCCTGCCGGACACCGAGCACCTCGGCTGCTC
>JBLMWU010000138.1:0-23296 GCA_050257395.1 Gemmatimonadota bacterium
GGGGACAGCCGCCGGACCGGCTGTACGTGCCCACCGACCAGCTCGACCAGGTGACCCGGTACGTCGGCGGCGAGGCGCCCAGCCTGCACCGGCTCGGCGGCGCCGACTGGGCCAAGACCAAGGGCCGGGCCCGCAAGGCGGTCCGGGAGATCGCCAGCGAGCTGATCCGGCTGTACTCGGCCCGCACCGCCTCCCCCGGGCACCAGTTCGGCCCGGACTCGCCGTGGCAGCGGGAGCTGGAGGACGCGTTCCCCTACACCGAGACCGCCGACCAGCTCGCCGCCATCGACGAGGTCAAGCGGGACATGGAACGCGCCGTGCCGATGGACCGGCTGATCTGCGGCGACGTCGGCTACGGCAAGACCGAGATCGCGGTGCGGGCCGCGTTCAAGGCCGTGCAGGACGGCATGCAGGTGGCGGTGCTCGCCCCGACCACCCTGCTGGCGGCCCAGCACTTCGCCACGTTCAGCGAGCGGTACGCCCCGTTCCCGGTGGTGGTGCGGCCGCTGTCGCGGTTCCAGAGCGACGCCGAGGTGACCGCGACCCTGGCCGGGCTCGCCGACGGCACCGTGGACGTGGTGATCGGCACCCACCGGCTGCTGTCGCCGGACACCCGGTTCGCCCGGCTCGGCCTGGTCATCCTGGACGAGGAACAGCGGTTCGGGGTGGAGCACAAGGAGTACCTCAAGCGGCTGCGGACCGAGGTGGACGTGCTCGCCATGTCCGCCACCCCCATCCCGCGCACGCTGGAGATGGGCCTGGCCGGGATCCGGGAGATGTCCACCATCCTGACCCCGCCCGAGGAGCGGCACCCGGTGCTGACCCTGGTCGGCCCCTACGACGAGAAGCAGATCGCCGCCGCCATCCGGCGCGAGCTGCTCCGCGACGGCCAGGCGTTCTTCGTGCACAACCGGGTGTCGTCGATCAACCGGGTCGCCGCCCGGGTCGCCGAGCTGGTGCCCGAGGCCCGGGTGGTCGTCGCGCACGGGCAGATGAACGAGCACCAGCTCGAGCGGATCATGGCGCAGTTCCTGGACCGTGAGCACGACGTGCTGGTCGCGACCACGATCGTGGAGTCCGGGCTGGACATCCCGAACGCCAACACCCTGATCGTGGACCGGGCCGACATGTACGGGCTGTCGCAGCTGCACCAGATCCGCGGCCGGGTCGGCCGGGCCAGCGAGCGGGCGTACGCGTACTTCCTGTTCCCGCCAGAGCGGCCGCTGACCGAGACCGCGCACGAGCGGCTGGCCACCATCGCCCAGCACACCGAGATGGGCGCGGGCATGTACGTGGCCATGAAGGACCTGGAGATCCGGGGCGCGGGCAACCTGCTCGGCGGCGAGCAGTCCGGGCACATCGCCGGGGTCGGGTTCGACCTGTATGTGCGGATGATCGGCGAGGCGGTCAAGGAGCTCAAGGGCACCGGGCCCGCCGAACGGCCGGAGGTGCGGGTGGAGCTGCCGGTCAACGCGCACATCCCGCACGAGTACATCCCCGGCGAGCGGCTCCGGCTGGAGGCCTACACCCGGATCGCCGCGATCGACACCGACGACGACATCGCCGCGGTGCGCGACGAGCTCGACGACCGGTACGGGACGCTGCCCGAGCCGGTGCTGAGCCTGCTGGCGGTGGCGCGGCTGCGTTCGCAGGCCCGCCGGGCCGGGCTCACCGACATCACCCTGCAGGGCAGCTACATCCGGTTCTCGCCGGTGGAGCTGCCGGACTCGCGCCAGGTGCGGGTGCAGCGGCTGTACCCGAAGACCGTGCTCAAGCCCGCAGTGCGTACCATGCTTGTGCCGGTGCCCCGGGCCAGCTCCGGGGGCCGCCCCGGCGCCGCGGCCCTGGGCGCGCCGCCCCTGCGCGACCAGCAGCTGCTGGCCTGGTGCGCGGAACTCGTCGAGGCGGTGTTCGGCGACCCCGCGCCGGCCGGGTAAGGTGCGCCCGGCACCCCTGAGCCCCTGACAGAATCGCAGTGAGAACCGCAGGCAGGAAAGAGGACGCCACCGTGCTCCGGACCCCCATCACCGTGACCGCCGCCGCGGCGGCCCTGGCCCTGCTGACCGCCTGCGGGCCCGTCCAGATGGGCGCGGCCGCCACCGTCGGCAGCACCGGAATCTCGGCCTCCACCCTGAACAGCGAGGTCAAGAACCTCAACCAGGCCATCGCCGCCAGCCACGGCCGGATCCAGCTGCAGTTCCCCGCCGCCCGCACCCCGCAGGCGGTGCTGTCCTGGCTGATCCGGTTCCAGGTGCAGGACCGGCTCGCGGCCCGCAGGCACATCACCGTGACCCGCGCGGACACCCAGCTTGCGCTGCGGCAGGCCAGCGCGCAGGCCCGGCAGAGCGGGGTCACGTTCGCCGCCCTGGCGGCCGCGAACGGGCTGCCGCCGGACCTGCTGAACGCCTACGGCCGGTACCGGGCGATCGGCAACAAGCTGGTCAGCCAGCTCGACCAGGGCAACCTGCCCACCTCGCAGGCCGGGCTGCAGGCGCTGGGCAAAGAGTTCGGCACCCTGCAGTGCCGGGCCGCCAAGAGCCTCAACATCCAGGTCAACCCGCAGTTCGGGCAGCTCAGCTACACCCAGCTGACCGTGGTGCCCGCGGCCAGCGCGCTGTCGGCCCCGGAAGGCGGCCGGGCCGGCCAGGGTCCGCAGCCGGCACCTGCGTGCTGACAGTCGCCGCTGGCAGGCCGGGGCCTGACAGGCCGGAGCCCTGGCAGGCTGGAGTGCGAAGGCAGGCCGCAGTGCTAAGGCAGGCGGGTCAGTGACGGGACGGCACCCGTGACCGGCGGCCGGCTGGTCCTGCTGGTGACCAGCCCCACCGTGCGGCCGGGCCTGCTCACCTGGCAGGCCTGGCAGGAACTGCACGGCGCCGCCCGGGTGCTGGCCGGCTCCTCCGCCCACCCGCTGCTGCCCGCGCTGTCCGATGCCGGAATCGCCTGGGAGATCCTGCCCGGTGGCCTGGCGGCCGGCGCGGATCCGGGTCCGGCAGGGGCGGAGCACGCGGCCGGGCCCCCCGCGGTGCCCGGGGCGGATCCGGGCGCCGCCCGTGCGGAGCACGCGGCCGGGCTTGCCGCCGCGGTGGCCGGGGCGGCGGGCGGCACCGTGGTGTGGCTGTGCGGTGACGGCGGTGGCGGGCCGGGCGCGGAGGGCCCCGGGGACCAGGCCGCGGAGGCGGCGGCGCTGGCGGCGGCGGTCACAGCCGCCGGCGGCCCGCCCGCCGAGGTCCTTACCGGCGCGGACGACCTGCCGGGCGGCCAGCTGATCCGGCTGGTCACGGTGATGGACCGGCTCCGGGTCGGCTGCCCCTGGGACGCCCGGCAGACGCACGAGTCGCTCGCGCCGCACCTGCTGGAGGAGCCCTACGAGGCGCTGGAGGCGCTGGAGAGCGGCGACCCCGCGGCGCTCCGCGAGGAACTCGGGGACGTGCTGCTGCAGGTGATGTTCCACGCCCGGATCGCGGCCGAGCGGACCGACGGCACCGGCTACACCGCCGACGACGTGGCCGAGGGCATCGTGGACAAGCTGGTGCGCCGGCATCCGCACGTGTTCGGCGGCGTGACCGTGTCCGGGCACGAAGAGGTCAAGCGCAACTGGGACGCGATCAAGGCGGCGGAGCGGGAGGCGGCCGGCGGGGTGCCCGCCTCGGCGCTGGACGGGGTGCCGTTCGGGCAGCCTGCCCTGCAGCTGGCTACCCAGCTGCAGCGGCGCGCGGAGCGGGCCGGGGTGCCCGCGGAGCTGTCCGGGCAGGCCGGGCTGGCTGCTGACGCGGGCACGGGCACGGGCACGGGACTGGCCGCTGACGCAGGCGCGGGTGCAGGCACGGGGCTGGCAACTGATGCAGCGGCTGGTGCGGAGACGGGCGCGGCTGCGGGAGCCGAGCTGGGGGCCCGCCTGTTCGCGCTGGTGGCCCAGGCGCGGTCGGCCGGGCTGGACCCGGAGCTCGAACTGCGCGCCGCCGCCCGCCGTTACGCGGACCGGGTGCGCGCCTGGGAGCAGTCCCGCCGCGACGGCTGAGTGCGTTCCCGCCAGGCTGCCCGCACCGTGCGGCAGAGGCCGCGGCGCAATGTAAGGCGGCGGGTTACGAGCCAGCCTCGGAATTGGATCTAGTCCATTTCGGACAGCCGATGAGGACGCCCCGAATCGTGCTCTGGTGCCGAGCCGCGTGGCCCAGAATGCCGCCGGAACAGGCTGTCCAGCAGCCGGGGAGCGGGCGTCGGCGTCGCGCGCCGTTGCCCTGTTTGCCCTGCTCATTCCCCTTGAATCCAGTCGACCTAGGGACTCGGCCGCGCTCCGGGCCTTGGTCAGCCGCCACGACGGTCAAGTGCGCAACGGAGGGAGTAACGGGAAGACACAATTCCATTACCCTGCGTGACAGAGCCGCTGCTTTTCGTTACGTTGGCCTGCGGGCAGGTGCCGAGCCTGCACCAGCGAAATCGAAAGCAATCCGGAGGCCTTTCATGACAAGTGACCAACAGTCCGCCGGGCGCACGCCCCGCTGGTTCCGGGGCGGCCTGCGGGTGGCCGCCGTCGGCAGCGCGCTGTGCCTCGCTGCCGGCATGGGCCTGAGCATGGCCAGCCAGGCATCGGCGGCAGCTAAGCCGGGGCCGGGCTTCCACAGGCACGACGTGCTCCCCGTGTGCATCAGCTTCGGTGGCATCCTGCGGCTGGCGCTCCCGTTCAGCACCTGCAACGGCCCCATCGTGCCCCTGGAGATCGCCGGCGACGAGGACCACCCGGTGCCACCGGTGCCGTCCGGCATCGACACGTACGTGCGCACCGACTCGACAGACAACGCCACGCCAGATGCCGCCGTCGCCGGGCACTTCAACCTGACTGCTGACGCCCACTGTGACACGGGCGATGTCGCGACGGGTGGCGGCTTCAGCGTCAGTGCTGGTACCGACACCACCTCCGTCGCCCTCGCCAATATCCCCACCATCACCCTCCTCGACGCACCGACAACCGACGGTCACGTTTCGAGTTCCGGTGAGGAGCCGAATGACTGGACCGCCGGCATCGAGTTCGGCCCCAGTGGCCTAACCGGAGTCGGCAGCCCGACTGGCCATTCCGTGAACATCACCGCGTACGTCGTCTGCACGCGGGGCGCCCACCACCATCACATGTAGTCGGCTCAGTCCGCTGCTTGCAGCGGATCAGCAGCCGCACGACGGGGCCCTTCCCGCGCCAGGCGCGGGAAGGGCCCCTGCGGTGCGGTGGCGGCCCGCCGCGGGCGGGGGCTGGCCGGCGTGGCCGCTGCACCGGGTGCGGAGGGCTCTACTAGGCTCCAAGATGGACAAGTCCGCTGAGAAAGCCGGCGGGCCGGTCAGCCGAGAATCGTGCGCCGAGTACCGGGAGTGTTCCGTGCCCTCCATCGAAGCCGTCTACGCCAGGCAGATCCTGGATTCCCGCGGCAACCCCACGCTCGAGGCCGAGGTGATGCTGGACGACGGCAGCAGCGGCCGGGCCGCCGCCCCGAGCGGCGCGTCGACCGGCGCGTTCGAGGCGGTGGAGCTACGGGACGGCGGGGACGACTACGGCGGCAAGGCCGTCACCAAGGCGGTCGCCGCGGTCAGCGACGAGATCCAGCCCGAGCTGCTCGGCTACGACGCCGACGACCAGCGGATGGTCGACCACGCCCTGATCGACCTCGACCGGACCCCGGACAAGTCACGGCTGGGCGCCAACGCCATCGTCGCCGTCAGCATGGCGGTGGCCAAGGCGGCGGCCAGGTCCGCGGACCTGCCGCTGTTCCGGTATCTCGGCGGGCCCAACGCGCACGTGCTGCCGGTGCCGATGATGAACATCCTCAACGGCGGCGCGCATGCCGACAACAACGTGGACGTCCAGGAGTTCATGATCGCGCCGGTTGGCGCGGCCACCTTCGAGGAGGCGCTGCGCTGGGGCGCGGAGACCTACCACGCGCTCAAGGCCGTGCTGAAGCAGCACGGGCTGAACACCGGCGTGGGTGACGAGGGCGGCTTCGCGCCGGACCTGGCGCACAACCGGGCGGCGCTGGACCTGATCCTGGAGGCGATCGGCAAGGCGGGCTTCACGCCCGGGCTGGACATCGCGCTGGCCATCGACGCCGCCGCCAGCGAGTTTCACGGCGACGACGGCTACACCTTCGAGGGCGCCGCCCGTACCAGCGAGGACATGACCCGCACCTACGCCGAGTGGCTGGACGCCTACCCCATCGTGTCGCTGGAGGACCCGCTCGACGAGGAGGATTGGGCCGGCTGGCAGGCGCTGACCGCTGCCCTGGGACACCGGGTGCAGATCGTCGGCGACGACCTGTTCGTCACCAACCCCGAGCGGCTGCGCCGGGGCATCGCCGAGAAGTCCGCGAACGCGCTGCTGGTGAAGCTGAACCAGATCGGGACCATCACCGAGACCCTGGACGCGGTCGAGCTGGCGCACCGCAGCGGCTACTCCTGCATGATCAGCCACCGGTCCGGCGAGACGGAGGACACCACCATCGCGGACCTGGCGGTGGCGGTGAACTGCGGGCAGCTCAAGACCGGCGCGCCAGCCAGGTCGGAGCGGGTCGCCAAGTACAACCAGCTGCTGCGGATCGAGGAGCTGCTCGACGACGCCGCGGCGTACGGCGGAGCCGCCGCCTTCCCGCGGTCGTCCCTGGGCGACTGACCAGGCGCTGCGATGCCCGGACCCGAGCCCGGCAGCGGACGGCCGCAGCAGGCCGTCCCCCCGCCAGCGCCGCCCGAGCGGGAGCGGCCCCGGTTCACCAGCCGGGCGGCCGTGCTCGCGGTGGTGATGTGCGCGGTGGCGCTGAGCCTGGCCTACCCGGTGCGGGAGTACATCGCTCAGGCCCGCCAGATCGACCAGCTGCACGCGCAGCAGGCCCAGGCCGTCGCCCAGCTGCGCCAGCTGCAGGCGGAGCAGCGGCGGCTGAACGACCCCGCCTACATCGAGCAGCAGGCCCGCGACAAGCTGCACCTGTGCATGCCCGGGCAGACCTGCTACGTGATCATCGGCGGGCAGCCGGCCGGCGGCCGGGGCCCGGCCGCGGTGGCCGCGGGCACCCCCTGGTACGACCGGCTGTGGGGGTCGGTCCGGCAGGCGGACCGGGGGACCACGCGGTGAGCCCGGGCGTCGCCGCGGCCGACGAGGCCGCTGTCGCGGCGCAGCTCGGCCGCCCGCCGCGGGGACTGCGCAGGGTGGCTCACCGCTGCCCGTGCGGCCTGCCGGACGTGGTGGAGACGGCGCCGCGGCTGCCGGACGGGACGCCGTTCCCGACCCTGTACTACCTCACCTGCCCGCGGGCCACCGCCGCCATGAGCCGGCTGGAGGCGGCCGGGTTCATGCGGCAGCTGGCGGAACGGCTGCGCGGCGAGCCCGCCCTGCGGGCCGCGTACGGCCGCGCCCACGAGGACTACCTGCGGCGCCGGGACGCGGCGGCGGAGGCGGCCGGGGTGGCCGCGCTCCCGGCGGGGACGCAGAGCGCCGGCGGCATGCCGGAGCGGGTGAAGTGCCTGCACGCGCTCGCCGCGCACGAGCTCGCGGCGCCGGGGGCCAACCCGCTCGGCGCCGAGGCGCTCGCCGCGGCCGGCCGGTGGTGGGACGCGGGACCGTGCGTGCAGCCGGCCGGGGCGTGACCGGCGGCTGGGCGGCCGGTGCGGGCTGACAGGTGCGGGGTGACCGGTGCGGAGTGAACGGCGGCGGAGTGAACGGAGCGTGAGGGTGACCGCAGACGGCGTGGTCCGGGTGGCGGCGGTGGACTGCGGGACCAACTCCATCCGGCTGCTGGTGGCCGACGTGGACACCGGCCGGCACACCATCACCGACCTGCACCGCCGGATGGAGATCGTCCGGCTCGGCCAGGGTGTGGACGCGACCGGGCGGCTCGCGCCCGAGGCGCTGGAGCGCACCATGCGCGCGCTCACCGGGTACGCCGCGATCATCCGGGAGACCGGGGCGGCGGCCGTGCGGATGGTGGCCACCAGCGCCACCCGCGACGCCGCCAACGCCGCCGACTTCGTCCGCGGCGTCCGGGAGGTGCTGGGCACCGACCCGGAAGTGGTGACCGGCGAGGAAGAGGCGCAGCTGTCGTTCACCGGCGCGACCGCCGAGCTGGCGGGCGGGCCGCCCGCCCCCTACCTGGTCGCCGACATCGGCGGCGGGTCCACCGAGTTCGTGCTCGGCGACGGCGCCGCGGTGACCGCGGCGGCCAGCGTGGACATCGGGTGCGTGCGGATGACTGAACGGCACCTGCGCGGCGACCCGCCCACCGCGGCGCAGGCCGCGGCGGCCGTGGCGGACATCGATGCCGCGCTCGAGGTGGTGGCCGGGAAGGTGCCGGTGGATCAGGCCCGCACCCTGGTGGGCCTGGCGGGCTCGGTGACCACCGTGGCGGCGCTGGCGATGGGGCTGCCGCACTACGACGCGGCCCGTATCCACCACTCGCGGGTGAGCGCAGCAGCCGTGCACGGCCAGGCCGCCCGGCTGCTGGCGATGCCGCACGCCGAGCGCGCGGCGCTGCCGGTGATGCACCCGGGCCGGGTGGATGTCATCGCGGGCGGCGCCATGGTGCTCGACCGGATCATGACCAGGTTCGGCATCCCCGAGGTGCTGGTGAGCGAGCACGACATCCTGGACGGCCTCGCCTGGTCGCTGGTGGGCCGGGGGAGAGGGTGACCGCGGCGGGCGGCGGCACAGGCCCCGCTGGCCCCGCTGGCCCCGCACCGGCCGGGCCGGTGGCGCCGGGCAGCGGCTGGCCGGATGACCCGGCCGGCCCCGCCACGCCGGTCGCGCACGACGCCGCCGGGGTGGTGGCGCTGGCGGCGGGCGCGGGCACCATGGCGGAGCTGGCGGCGCGGCAGTCGGTCTGCCGGGCCTGCCCGCGGCTGGTGGGGTGGCGCGAGCAGGTGGCCGCGGTCAAGCGGCGCTCGCACGCGGGCGAGCAGTACTGGGGCCGCCCGGTGCCCGGCTGGGGGGCCGAGCACCCGCGGGTGCTCATCCTCGGCCTGGCGCCCGCGGCGCACGGCGGCAACCGCACCGGCCGGATCTTCACCGGTGACCGGAGCGGCGACGTGCTGTTCGCGTCGCTGCACCGGTGCGGGCTGGCCACCCAGCCCACCTCGGTCTCGGCCGCGGACGGCCAGCAGCTGGTGGGCACCAGGATCGCGGCCGCGGTCCGCTGCGCGCCACCGCTCAACAAGCCGACCCCGGGTGAGCGGGACACCTGCGCGCCCTGGCTGTCGGCCGAGTTCGCGCTGGCCGTGCCCGACCTCGCGGTGGTGGTCTGCCTGGGCGCGTTCGCCTGGCAGGCGCTGTGGCCGGTGCTGCGCGCGGCCGGTTTCGGCGGGACCCGGCCGCGTCCCGCCTTCGGGCACGGGGCGGAGGCGCTGGCCAGCTTCCCGGAGGACGGCCGGGCCGGGCAGCAGCTGCGGATCCTCGGCTGCTACCACCCGAGTCAGCAGAACACCTTCACCGGCCGGGTGACCCCCGCGATGCTCGACGACGTGTTCGGGCGGGCGGCCCGGCAGGCCGGGCTCGGTCCCGGCCCGGTCGGCGCTTGATCGGCCGTACGCATCCTGACGACTACTCTCAGTATCCAAAACGGCGGATGGAACGGCAAAATTGTTACGCTGCGCATTCGCAAGCGGGGTCCGGAATTCGATAACTGAACCGGGGTGAATTTTTCCCACTCCCATTCGGCTTGGCCAAGGGTTATGTGGCCGGACCGGGGTATCATCTTCAAGCCCCCGTAGCCCAAGGGAAGAGGCCGGCCCCCTAAAAGGGTCCCCAGTGTCGGTTCGACTCCGACCGGGGGCACGTGACTGCCGCCGTGCGGACCTGCGAAGATCCAGTAGGCGCCGCAGGTCCAGGGGTGGCGGCGAGCCGCAGCGGACGCGGGGGAGCCGCAGGTCCCGGACGGTAGCGCTGGGTGATTAAACGCCATTCACCGGCACTGCAGATCATTTTCCGCGAACTGAGTCCTGATTCGGCCACCTGCCGCCGGTAACGCCCTGAGCAGGACAGTTGCATAGTCAGAACTACCGCCCCAGCCCGCGCAACCTAGCTGCTCATACGGTTATTTCGGTTTCATCCGGAATTCATGATCCGGTAACTCACGGCAACCGCACAAGTGCCATTCCGTCATACTGAGCGTATCCAGCCGCTACCGTCCGCCATGTCCCGTGACCGCGGCGTGCGGGGAGGCTCATGAGCGCGCCGCAGCCCGCCCGCGCTGCCGGGGCAGCGCGTGGCGGCCTCAGCCGCTGTAGTCCGGCCCGGCCCGGCCGATGCTCACCCGGAGGATCACCCGCCGGTCCCGCCGCATGGCCGCGCGGTAGTCGTCCCAGTCGGGGTGCTCCCCGGCGACCAGCCGGTAGTACCCGATCAGGAGCTCCATCGCGTCCGGCAGCGGGACCACCTCAGCGGTGCCGTCGAGCTGGACCCAGTCGCCGAAGAACCCGTCGCTGATGACGCACAGCGAGGCGCGGGGGTCGCGGCGCAGGTTGCGGGTCTTGGCGGCGGCCTCCCGGGTGCTGATGAGCACCTGGGAGGCATCGTCGACCGCGGCCAGCACCGGGCTCAGCTGCGGCAGCCCGTCCGCCCGGAACGTGGCCAGCACCGCCCGGTGATGGGCGTGCAGGAACTCCAGGGCGCGGGCTGGGTCCACGTCAGGCGAAGTTCAGCCGGATGCGCCGCCTCATCTCATACTCGTGCACGATGGCACTGGCGTAGCCGTGGGAGAGCCCGTGCTCGTCCGAGAGCCAGTGGGCACGCTCCTCGCAGCGGAGGAACGGGGGTCCGGATTCCAGGCTTCTGAACCACTCAGGGAGGTCGCGGCCGGTGACGGCCGGGATGCGCGCGATCAGGTTCTTATGCGTCTCCGGAGAGCGATTCAGAGTCAACTGGCACCTCCAGGGGGCGGGACTCCTCTTGCAGTCGAGACTGCCTCACGCCGGCTTCCGTGACAACCCCTGATGGTCCCCTTTCCGTAACCTCCTTGATGAGGGACCGTTACCGCCGGCCGGCTCTGGCGCCCGCGGGGGGACATGCGGTAACGGACCGGGCGCGCGGGCATCACCGTGCCCGTACCGCGCGTCCCCGGCACCGGGGTGCCGGGGACGCGGGCCCGCCGGGACGGGCGCTCAGGAGCCGAGCGGGAAGTGGATGCCGGCCAGCGAGGTGAAGGCGGGTGCGGAGAGCCCGGAGGCGGAGACGGCCCCCGC
The DNA here is from genome assembly GCA_050257395.1 of Gemmatimonadota bacterium. GTDB lineage: Bacteria > Actinomycetota > Actinomycetes > Streptosporangiales > Streptosporangiaceae > JAIRTY01. The sequence continues at coordinate 11,203 of JBLMWU010000138.1, forward strand.
CGTGGTGATCTCCAGGGTGCCTTCGGTACCGCCGCTGGTGTAAACCGGCAGCCACAGGTTGTGGCGGGGCCGGGCGGCCTTGGGCAGCATGGTGAAGATCTTCGCGGTGCCGGACGCCCGCCAGGTGGACCCGGACAGGTAGACGATGCCGCCGCTGACGGCGACCCGCGGGCTGCCGGTGCCGGAGGCGGGCACCCAGCCGTTCTGGAGGGTCAGCTTGCCGGAGGTCAGCGTGACCGGGAAGGAGAGGCCCGCCAGCGACGAGAACTGGGTGGCGCCGGTGCCCCACATGAGCTGACGGCCTTTCTGGTCACCCGCCGCGGCTGCGGCGGGCTGCTATGCCGGTAAGAGCCCGGCGCAGGCAGCCCGCCAACAACTTCTTGCGGAGGAAACCGCGGAACCGCTGCCCCGTCCTCTTGGCCCGCTGCACGCGGGCAGGGCAACGCTAGGGACAGGCGCTCATAATCCGTTCACAGCCCGGCGGGGGCCGGGCGCGTCCTCAGGACAGCCGCTCCATGACCATCGCCATGCCCTGGCCGCCGCCCACGCACATGGTCTCCAGGCCGAAGGTCTTGTCGTGGAACTGCAGGCCGTTGAGCAGCGTGCTGGTGATCCGGGCGCCGGTCATGCCGAACGGGTGGCCGACCGCGATCGCGCCGCCGTTCACGTTCAGCTTGGCCAGGTCGATGCCGAGGTCCCGGTAGGAGGGGATGACCTGGGCGGCGAACGCTTCGTTGATCTCCACCAGGTCGATGTCCTCGATGGTCATCCCGGCCCGCGCCAGCGCCTGCCGGGACGCCTCCACCGGCCCCAGCCCCATGATCTCGGGCGACAGGCCGGTCACGCCGGTGGACACGATCCGGGCCAGCGGGGTGATGCCGAGCTCGGCCGCCTTGCGGTCACTCATGATCACGACCGCGGCGGCGCCGTCGTTGAGCGGGCAGCAGTTGCCAGCGGTGACCGTGCCGTCGGGGCGGAAGACCGGCTGCAGCGAGGCCACCTTCTCCAGCGTGGTCCCGGGCCGCGGGCCGTCGTCGGCCGACACCACGCTGCCGTCCGGCAGGGTGACCGGGGTGATCTCCCGCTGCCAGAACCCGTTCGCCAGCGCCTTCTCGGCCAGGTTCTGCGACCGGACCCCGAACTCGTCCTGCTCCGCGCGGGTGATGCCGCGGATGGCGGCGACGTTCTCCGCGGTCTGGCCCATCGCGATGTAGATGTCCGGCACCTGCCCGTCCTCGCGCGGGTCGTGCCAGGCCTCGACGCCGGCGCCGGAGCGCTGCTGGGTGCGGGCCTCGGCGTCCGCGAACACCGGGTTGTGGGTGCCCTCGGCGCTGTCGCTGCTGCCCTTGACGAACCTGCTGACGCACTCCACGCCCGCGGAGATGAACACGTCGCCCTCGCCCGCCTTGATGGCGTGCAGGGCCATCCGGGTGGTCTGCAGCGACGAGGAGCAGTAACGGGTGATGGTCGTGCCGGGGACGCTGTCGAGGCCGAGCATGACCGCGACCACCCGGGCCATGTTGAAGCCCTGCTCACCGCCGGGCAGGCCGCAGCCCAGCATGATGTCGTTGATGTCCGCCGGGTCGAGCTGCGGCACCTTGGCCAGGGCCGCGGTCACGATCTGCCGGGTCAGGTCGTCGGGCCGGATGGAGGTGAGTGATCCCTTGAACGCCCGCCCGATGGGTGAACGGGCAGTCGCGACGATGACGGCCTCGGCCATGGCTGCTGCTCCCTCGCATCCAGATAGCTACTCCCGGGTAGCCTACGCCGCCCAGCCCGGGCCAGCCAAAGGGGGCGCGGTAGCGCCCGGGCCGGAGCGAGCCGAAGGGCCGCGCCGCCGTCTGGACTGACGAGCGAGGCGACGGAGGAGCCGGAGCGAGGAGGGAAGACGGCGGGCTCGAGCGGCCCGGAGGCGAGCGAGGGCCAGAAAAACGGTAGCGTCGGATGATCACCACCGGTGCGCCAGCATGCCCGGCGGCCGGCACTGGCAGGGGGCAGCGATGCAGGTACATGAATCCCTCACCGAACTGGTCGGGAACACTCCGCTGGTCAGGCTGCGTGCCGTCACCCGCGGGCTGGGCCAGGGCGCCCCGCGGGTGCTGGCCAAGGTGGAGTACTTCAACCCGGGCGGCTCGGTCAAGGACCGGATCGCGCTGAGCATGGTGGAGGCGGCCGAGAAGTCCGGTGCGCTGCGGCCGGGCGGCACGATCATCGAGCCGACGTCCGGCAACACCGGCGTGGGCCTGGCCATCGTGGCCGCGGAAAAGGGCTACCGGTGCCTGTTCGTGTGCCCGGACAAGGTGAGCCAGGACAAGATCAGCGTGCTGCGCGCCTACGGCGCCGAGGTGGTGGTCTGCCCGGGAACGGTGTCGCCGGACCACCCTGACTCCTATTACTCGGTGTCCACCCGGCTGGCCGCCGAGACGCCCGGCGGCTGGAAGCCCGACCAGTATGCGAACCCGGAGAACCCGGCGTCGCATTACCGTTCCACCGGGCCGGAGATCTGGGCGCAGACCGATGGCCTGGTCACCCACTTCGTGGCCGGGATCGGCACCGGCGGCACCATCACCGGCACCGGCCGCTACCTCAAGGAGGTCTCCGGCGGCCGGGTCAGGGTGATCGGCGCGGACCCGGAAGGCTCGGTGTACTCGGGCGGCTCCGGGCGGCCGTACCTGGTGGAGGGGGTCGGCGAGGACATGTGGCCGGACACCTTCGACCCGTCGGTGTGCGACGAGGTGATCGCGGTCAGCGACGCGGACTCGTTCCTCATGACCCGGCGGCTCGCCCGGGAGGAGGCGCTGCTCACCGGGGGTTCCTGCGGCCTGGCGGTGGCCGCCGCGCTCCGGGTGGCCGCTGCCGCGGGCCCGGATGACGTGATCGTGGTGCTGCTGCCCGACGGCGGCCGCGGCTACCTGGCGAAGATCTACAACGACGAGTGGATGGCGGACTACGGGTTCCTCACCGAGGAGAGCGCCGAGCCGAAGGTGGCGGACGTGCTGTCCCGCAAGCTGGGCGGCCTGCCCGAGTTCGTGCACGCGCACCCGGACGAGTCGGTCGCCCAGGCAGTGGCCATCCTGCGGGAGTACAACGTGTCGCAGCTGCCGGTCATGAAGCAGGAGCCGCCGGTGATGGCGGCCGAGATGCTCGGCTCGGTGGTGGAGCGGGACCTGCTGGAGGCGCTGGTGTCCGGCCGGGCCACGCCGGACGATCCAGTCGGCGAGCACATGTCGGGGCCGCTGCCGATGGTCGGCTCGGGTGAGCCGGTCAGCCGCGCGGTGGAGGCGCTGGAGAAGTCGGGTGCGGCGGTGGTGCTGGTGGACGGCAGGCCGGCCGGCCTGATCACCCGCCAGGACGTGCTGGCCTTCCTCGCGGGCGGCACGGCATGACCGAGCCTGGCGGGAGCCGCCCGCCCGCGAGCGGCCAGCAGCCGGGCGGCGGGCGCTGGCCGGCCATGGCCCTGGAGACGCTCGCGATCCACGCCGGCCAGGAGCCGGACCCGCTGACCGGCGCGGTGGTACCGCCGATCTACCAGGTGTCCACCTACGCGCAGGACGGGGTGGGCGGGCTGCGCGCCGGCTACGACTACTCGCGCAGCGGCAACCCCACCCGGGCCGCGCTGGAGGAGTGCCTGGCGGCGCTGGAGGGCGGCGTGCGGGCGCTGGCGTTCGCCTCCGGCATGGCGGCCGAGGACTGCCTGCTGCGCACCGTCTGCGCCCCCGGCGACGACGTGATCATCCCGCAGGACGCCTACGGCGGCACGTTCCGGCTGTTCGACAAAGTCCTGACCCGGTGGGGGGTGACCTACCGGCCGGTGCCGCTGGCGGACCTCACCGCCCTGCGGCAGGCGCTGGCGGACCGGCCCGCCCGCGCGGTCTGGGTGGAGACGCCGACCAACCCGCTGCTGGGCGTCGCGGACGTCGCCGCCATCGCGCAGGCCTGCCGGGACGCGGGCGCGCTGCTGGTGGTGGACAACACGTTCGCGTCGCCGTTCCTGCAGAACCCGCTGGCGCTGGGCGCCGACGTGGTCGTCCATTCCACCACCAAATACCTCGGCGGCCACTCCGACGTGGTGGGCGGGGCGCTGGTCACCGCCGACGCCGGGCTCGGTGAGCGGCTCGCCTTCGTGCAGAACTCGACCGGCGGGGTGGCCGGCCCGTTCGACGCCTGGCTCACGCTGCGGGGGATCAAGACGCTCGGCGTGCGGATGGAGCGGCACAGCGCGAACGCGGCCCGGCTGGCGGAGGTGCTCACCGCCCACCCGGCCGTGACCGAGGTGCTCTATCCGGGCCTGCCCACCCATCCCGGCCACGACGTGGCCGCCAAGCAGATGCGCGGGTTCGGCGGGATGGTGTCGCTGCGGGTGCGCGGCGGCGAGGCCGCCGCGGTCGCGGTCTGCGGCCGGACCCGGCTGTTCACCCTCGGCGAGTCGCTCGGCGGGGTGGAGTCGCTGATCGAGCACCCCGCCCGGATGACGCACGCGTCCGCGGCCGGCTCACCGCTGGCGGTGCCGCCGGACCTGATCCGGCTGTCGGTCGGCCTGGAGTCGGCCGGCGACCTGATCGAGGATCTCCGCGAGGCGCTCAGCCAGGACTGACGGGCGGGCCGGCCGCCGCGCTACGGCTGCCAGATCATCAGCGCGAGGATGACCAGCCAGATGATGCTGGCCAGCCCGGCCATGGAGGCGATGCGGCCGCGTTCCACCGAGGCCAGGTGCGGTATGTCGGCGGTGGCCGGCGCGGCCGCGGGCCCGGTGTCCGGCGCCTGCTCGCTGTCGGCCGCCGCGCCGTCCGCCCCCTCCGCGGGCGGCTCCGCCGCGCTGGCCACCACGCCCGCCGGGGTCGCCGCCACCTCGGCCTTGGCGGCCGAGTCCAGCGCGACGATGGCCCGGTGCTGGTCGCGGATGACCAGGACCAGCAGCACGAGGGTCACCACGAACAGGGTCATCGACACACTCAGCCAGGGGTGGCTGAAGTCCTTGCGGAGCTGCGCGAGCACGATCCCGAGGATCAGCACGCCCAGCGCGACCACCGAGAAGATCCTGGTCATCCTGGCGAGGTAACGCAGGACCGGCAGGTTGCGGGCGCGCACGTAGCGCGGGGTCGACATGGTGGCCACGGTGAGCGGGCCGATCGTGAACAGTGCGAAGGCCACGTGCAGCCAGAGCACCAGCCGGTCGGAGAAAGACATGCCCCGATCCTAGGGGCGCCGCGGCACGCGGGGCAGGGCCCAGCGGGCGCAGCCCGGGCAGGCGTGCGCCGGCGGCCGGGCCGGATGCAACACGATCCCCGGCAAGCGGGTGCCGGGGATCGCATCGGACGCCGCGCGGGCCTCCGGGCCCGCGGCGGGTGTTACTTGGAGGCAGTCGCGGCGGGCTCGGAGGGGCTCGCGCTGCTGCTGGACTTGCCGCCCTTGAGGGTGAACCAGGCGCCGATGAGGCAGATCACCGCCACCACGAGCGAGGCCGCGCCCCACAGCGGACGGTGCTTCTCGGCCTGCGGGCCGGTGGTGACGGAGCCGATCAGCAGGTTCTTGGCCGGCTCGATGAAGTACATGACGCCCAGGATGATGAGCACGAGGGCGACCACGCCCAGCACCACGGCGATGATCGTCTTGCCCGACGAGCGGCCGCCGGACTCGCTAACGGAACTCACAAGATCCTCCTTGACACGGGTATTGCCGGGCCCCCATTCCGCCGCCGCTGCGGCATGCTCAGGAGCTACGACTGCCGAACGCTACTACGCGGGGCGCGGTCCCGTGGCAGGGACGAAATGCAAAAAGGTAAATCTATCGTCTACCCGGCCGGCGGGTCCGGAGGAAGTCCCTGACCACGTACTCGCCGAGCCGTTCGGGCACCGCCCGCAGGACCCGGCCGCCGTTGCGCCGGGCCACTTCGTCAACGAATGCCGTAAGGCCTTCGTCATCGGCCAGCATGAAAATGTTCATGCTGGCCCGGCGGCGCGTCATTTTGTCCACTTCTGCGAGTGTCAGGGTGAGTGTTTCCGGCGCGGGCGGCCAGTCGAACCACGACTGCCCGTCCCGGCGCAGATGCGCGGTCGGCTCACCGTCGGTGACGATGATGACGACCGGGTCGTGCTCGGGCCGCCGGTCGAGGAAGCGGCCGGCCAGCATCAGCGCGTGGTGCAGGTTGGTGCCCTGGACCATGTCCCAGCCGAGCCCGGCGAGGTCGGTCTCGCGCAGCTCCCGGGCGTAGTTGGAGAAGCCGATGACCTGGATCGCGTCCTGCGGGAACCGGCTGCGCACCAGGGCGTGCAGGGCCAGCGCGGTCTGCTTGGCCGGGCCCCAGGTGCCGCGCAGCGCCATCGAGTAGGACAGGTCCACCAGCAGGCAGACCGCGGCCGAGGTGCGCCGCTGGGTCTCGGCCACCTCGAAGTCCTGCGCTTCGAGCCGGACCCGGTCCCGGCGGCGCACGGCCCCCGGGTCGCGCAGCAGGGCCTTGCGCACGGTGGCCGGGGCGTCGAGGGCCTGCTCGTCCCCGAACTGCCAGGGCCGGGTGGCGCCGGTGATCTCGCCAGCCTGCCCGGCGTCGTGCTGCTCGTGGTCCCCGAACCGGCCCTCCTGCAGGTCGGCGAAGACGCGGCGGAGGGCCGTCTCGCCGAGCCGCCGGACCGCCTTCGGGGTGAGCTCCAGCTTGCCGGCGTTGCGCTCGAGGTAGCCCTGCCGTTCCAGCTCCCGCTCGATCTGCCGCAGCGCGTCCAGGTCGTCCACGGCGTGGCGGCCCAGCGCCCGCCGGATCGCGGCCTCGTCGACGTCGTCGAGCCGGGCGCCGGGGTAGTCCTGGCGCAGGGCGCCCTCCAGGTCGGCGAGGTCGGCGAGCTCGGCCAGCGCGGTGGTGGCGTCACCGAGGCCGAGCGGGTTGTCCCCGGTCATCCGGGGATCGGGCCGGCCGCCGGAGTCCATGTCGGGCCGGCGGGCCCGCAGCGCGTCGGCCAGCCGGGCCATCTCCGCGGCCAGCCCGGCGTCCTCCATCGCCTGCTGCATGAGGCCGGCCAGTTCCTCCCGCTGCTCGGGGGTGAGCGACCCGAGCAGCCGGTCGGCCGCGGCCATCCGCCGCACCAGCGTGTCGACCAGCTCTTCGAGGTTGCGCGGGTTGTCCGGGAAGAGGTCGCCGTAGCGCTCCATGAAGCGGTCGAAGTCGGCCTGGGTGTGCTCGCCCCGGTCGTCCGCGGCGAGCATCTCGTTCAGGTCCGCGAGCATGTCCTTGACCCGCTGCATCGCCTGCGGGTCCGGGTTCTCCAGCGCCTGCTTCATGCCCTGGAACTGGCTGTCCAGCACCTCCCGCCGGAGCAGGTCGCGGAGCTGCTCGAAGGTCTGCCGGGCGGCCTGGCTGCGCCACTGGTAGTCGGCCAGCCGCTGGATCGCCTGGGCGGTGTCGGCGGGCAGCGAGTCGAGCTCGTCCTCCCGCAGCCGCGCCTCGTCGGACGGGTCGGGGAACAGCTCCGCCCGCTCCTGGCCGATCGCCGTGTCCAGCAGGGCCCGGGCCTGGTCCAGGATGCCGTCGAGCCGGCCGCGGCTGCGGATCTCCCGCTGCCGTTCGCGGACCCGGCGGAGCATGTCGTCCAGGCCGCGGCGGCCCTGCAGGCCGCGCCGCAGCAGGTCGGACAGCGCGCTCGCCGGGTCGGTGCCCGCCAGCACGGACTCGCCGAGCTCGTCCAGGGCCCCGCGGGCGTCGTACGGCGGCGCCAGCGGGTCGGGACCATCGCGGTACTCGCCGTACCGGTAGCCAGTCACGTCTGCGTCAACTCCCGCGGCCCGCCTGAGCTTCCCGCTGGCCAGCCGGTCACGTGCGGTAGACCGGCCTGCCGTCCACCACGTCCTTGGACAGCCGCCGCATCAGGTAGAGGCCTTCCAGGGCGAACTCCACGGCCGCGGCGGCCTGGCCGGGTGACTCGCCGCCGTCCATGCCCAGCCGGTCCATGATCCTGGCCAGGCCGGGGATCTCGCCGACCCGGCCGAGCAGGTCCGAGGCGGCGACCAGCTCGCCGGACTCGACGGTGCCGCCGCCCTCGAACGAGGCGAGCAGGCCGGACAGGTCGGCGCTGCCGAGCCGGGACCGGAAGGTGTCGGCGGTGGCCCGGCGCAGCAGGTGCTCCAGCACCTCCTGCTCCCTGCCCTCCTCGCTGACCTCGAACTCGACCTTGCCCCGCAGGGTGCTCACCACCGGCGGCAGGTCGCAGATCCGGGCCACCGGCTGCGGCTCGCCGGTGAGCGCGGCCCGGCGGACGGCCGACGCCGCCACCGACTCGGCCGCGGCGATCGCGAACCGGGCGGACACGCCCGAGCGGGCGTCCACCGCCGGGGAGGTGCGGGCCAGCCGGGTGAACCGGGCGATGACCTCGACCAGGTGCGCGGGCACCTGCGCGCCGGGGTCCCGGCCGTCCCACGCGATCTCGGCCTCCTGCCCGATCAGGGTCAGCTCGTGCTCGAGGTCCAGCGGGTAGTGGGTGCGGATCTCGGCGCCGAACCGGTCCTTGAGCGGGGTGATGATGCGGCCCCGGTTGGTGTAGTCCTCGGGGTTGGCGCTGGCCACCAGGAGGATGTCCAGGGGCAGCCGCAGCGAGTAGCCGCGCACGCCGATGTCGCGCTCCTCCAGCACGTTGAGCAGCGCGACCTGGATCCGCTCGGCCAGGTCCGGCAGCTCGTTCAGGTTGAACACGCCCCGGTTGGTGCGCGGCACCAGGCCGAAGTGGATGGTCTCCGGGTCGCCGAGGGTGCGGCCTTCCGCGACCTTCACCGGGTCGATGTCGCCGATGAGGTCGCCGACGCTGGTGTCGGGGGTGGCCAGCTTCTCGCCGTAGCGCTCGCTGCGGTGCCGCCAGCCGACCGGCAGCGCGTCGCCGTGCTCGGCGGCGAGCCGCCGGCAGCGGGCGCAGACCGGCTGGTAGGGATGGTCGTTGATCTCGCAGCCCGCCACGACGGGGGACCACTCGTCGAGCAGCCCGGCCAGCGTGCGGATGAGGCGGGTCTTACCCTGGCCCCGCTCGCCCAGCAGGATCGTGTCGTGCCCGGCGATCAGCGCCCGCTCCAGCTGCGGGAGCACGGTGTCGCCGAACCCGACGATGCCGGGGAAGCGGTCGTCGCCGGCCCGCATCCGGGCCAGCAGGTTCCGCCGGATCTCTTCCTTGACCGTCTCGTGGACGTGCCCGCTCGCGCGCAGCTCGCCCAGCGTTGCGATGGCAGGGGAGTCAGCGCCCGGGAGCGCCTGGCTGTGTGAGTGCACCATTCGACACTATGTCCCCCGCGGCCGTGTCCGCACGCCGGCTTGCGGGGCCGGCCGCCCGGCCACCAGTAACGTACTCCGCAGGAATGCCAGGAAAGGCAGGGCGACGTGACCAAGGGTCCGGTGCTGGCGATCGACATCGGGGGTACCAAGCTCGCCGCCGGGCTGGTCGAGCCGGGCGGCCGGCTGGCCTCCTGGGCGCAGACGGCCACCCCTGGCGGGCTGGACGCCGAGCAGTTGTGGCGAACCCTGGAATCCCTGGTCACGCGCATCATGGCGGACGCGCGGATCACCGCCGCGGCGCTGTCGGGGGTCGGCTGCGGCTGCGGCGGGCCGATGGACTGGCGGGCCGGCCGGGTGTCGCCGCTGAACATCCCGGCCTGGCGCGGCTTCCCGCTGGCGGAGCGGCTGGGCGGCCTGTTCCCGGGCGCGCAGGTGCGGCTGCACAACGACGCCATCTGCATGGCCGCGGGCGAGCACTGGCGCGGCGCGGGCCGGGGCCGCAAGTGCATGCTCGGCATGGTCGTGTCCACCGGGGTGGGCGGCGGGCTGGTGCTGGACGGCCGGATGGTGAACGGCGCGACCGGCAACGCCGGCCACATCGGCCACGTGGTGGTCGACCCGGCCGGGCCGGCCTGCGTGTGCGGGGGACGCGGCTGCCTGGAGGCGATCGCGCGCGGCCCGGCGCTGGCCGCGTGGGCGCAGGGTGAGGGGTGGCGGCCCGGCCAGGCCGTGGTGACGGCCAGGGAGCTGGCCGACGACGCCGCGCAGGGCCACCCGGTCGGGCAGGCTGCGATGCGCCGGGCCGGCCGGGCGCTGGGCATCGCCATCGCGTCCGCCACCCACCTGTGCGACCTGGAGGTGGTCGCGGTCGGGGGCGGCCTGGCGCAGGCCGGGTCGCTGCTGTTCGACCCGCTGGAGGAGGCGCTGCGGGCGCACGTGGGCCTGGACTACGCGCGGGGGGTGCGGGTGGTGCCGGCCGCGCTCGGGCAGAGCGCCGGCCTGGTCGGCGCGGCCGCGCTGCTGTTCGCGGGCGACCGTTACTGGCCCGCCGGGTCCGGCTAGCGCCGGGCGGGCCGCCCGGCGGCCGGCCCGGCAGTGCCAGACTGGCTGGCATGACGACTGCGGCGGCCCTGATCGGGCCCGAGGACATCAGCACCGCCCGGGAGGTGCTGCGCGACGTCGTCACCGCAACCCCGCTGCTGCACTCCCGGGTGCTGTCGGAACGGCTGGCCGGGCCGGTCTACCTCAAGTGCGAGAACCTGCAGCGGACCGGCTCGTTCAAAGCGCGCGGCGCGTACCTGCGGATCAGCCGGCTGAGTGCGGAGGAGCGGGCGCGCGGGGTGGTGGCGGCCAGCGCGGGCAACCACGCCCAGGGGGTCGCGTTCGCCGCGGCCCGGCTCGGCACCAGGGCCACGGTGATCATGCCGGAGGGTGCCCCGCTGCCCAAGGTGGAGGCGACCCGGGGCTACGGCGCCGAGGTGATCCTGCAGGGCCGGTCGGTGGAGGACGCCCTGGCGGCCGCGCTGGCCTGGGCGGACGAGCGGGGCGCGGTGTTCATCCACCCGTTCGACCACCGCGACGTGGTGACCGGCCAGGGCACGGTCGGCCAGGAGATCGCCGAGCAGTGCCCGCAGGCCCGCACGGTGGTCGTGCCGGTGGGGGGCGGCGGCCTGGCGGCCGGCATTGCGGTCGCGGTCACGGCCGCCATTCCCGGGGTCTCGGTGGTCGGCGTGCAGGCCGAGGCGGTGGCGCCGTACCCGGGGTCGCTGGCGGCCGGCCATCCGGTGCCGGTGCGGCCCGGGGTGACCATGGCCGACGGGATCGCGGTCGCCCGGCCCGGGGACATCCCGTTCGCCATCCTGTCCGCGCTGGCCGCCCGGATGGTGACGGTGTCGGAGGAGACGCTGTCCCGGGCGCTGCTGCTGTGCCTGGAGCGGGCCAAGCAGCTGACCGAGCCGGCCGGCGCGGCCGCGGTGGGGGCGCTGCTGGAGCACCCGGACATGTTCGAGCCGCCGGTGGTGGCGGTGCTGTCGGGCGGCAACATCGACCCGCTGCTGCTGGCCAAGGTGCTCCGGCACGGCCTGTCGGCGGCCGGCCGCTACCTGATGTTCCGGTGCCGGCTGCCGGACCGGCCGGGGGCGCTGGCCACCCTGCTGAGCGAGGTGGCGGGGCTGGGCGCGAACGTGCTGGACGTGGTGCACGAGCGGGTGGCGCCGCGGCTGCGGGTGGACGAGGTGGAGGTGCTGCTGCAGGTGGAGACCCGCGGGCCGGCCCACTGCGGCGAGGTCATCGCCCGGCTGCAGGAGGCCGGCTACCGCCTCATCTTCGGCTGACTCATCCCCGGCTGGTCCGTCACCAGGGGCTGGGCCGCGGGGCGGGGACGGCGTTCTCCGGCACCACGTTGGCCTTGACCACGATCGTCTTGGCGGCCTTGTCGTGCAGGCACTGCCGCTGCGGGTCCCACAGCAGCCACAGCTCGTTGATGAGGGCGAAGATGCCGCCGACGGTCGGCACCAGCCCGGGCAGCGCGTAGACCGCGGCCCGGCCGCCCGCGGCGCCGATGGAGATGCGCGCCTTGGTGCCGGCGGTGACCACCCGGGTGCCGAGCACCCGCTTCCCGATCGTGCGGCCCCACAGCCCGTGCTGCAGCCAGTCGTAGCCGAACGTCACCAGGTTGCTCACCACGGCCAGCAGCAGGATGGTGCCGAACATGCTGGCGAACAGGTGGCTCACGGCCTGGTTGTACGCCGCCTGGTCGCCCGGGTTCGCGTACTGGGCCTGCTGGGCCAGCTTGAGCAGCCGCTCCCACATGGGCACGAAGACCACGATCCACAGCGGGCTGAGCAGGGCGGC
>JBLMWU010000139.1:0-20686 GCA_050257395.1 Gemmatimonadota bacterium
GCACGTCGCGCCCGGGCCAGAGGCCGCAAGGGGCGAGGGGACCCGCACGCCGCGCAGCTCGGAGTACAGCCGGTGGAACGCGGGCAAGGACCTGTCCTTCGTCCCGCTGCGGCCCGAGCGGGTGGTGGAGGCCCGCTACGACCACATGGAGGGTACGCGCTTCCGGCACACGGCGCAGTTCGTCCGCTGGCGCCCGGACCGCTCCCCCGAGTCCTGCACGTTCGCGCAGCTGGAAGAGCCCGTCAGCTACAACCTGGCGGAGATCTTTGGGAAAGTTCAGTTATGGCGAGCCCTAAGACGGTGATCGAGGTGGCGGGCCGGGAGGTGGCGGTCTCCAACCCGCAGAAGGTCTACTTCCCGCGCACCGGCCACACCAAGCTGGACCTCGTCCGCTACTACCTGGCGGTGGCGGACGGGGCGCTGCGCGGGGTGGCGGGCCGGCCGATGGCGCTCAAGCGGTTCGTCAACGGGGCGGAGGAAGAGCCGTTCTTCCAGAAGCGCGCCCCGTCGTCGCGCCCGGCGTGGATCGAGACCGCCGAGCTGCGGTTTCCCTCCGGCCGGACCGCGGACGAGGTCGTGCTGCGCGACCCCGCGGGCCTGGCCTGGGTGGCCAACCTCGGCTGCATCGACCTCAACCCGCACCCGGTGCTCGCGTCCGACCTCGATCACCCCGACGAGCTGCGGGTCGACCTCGACCCGGTGCCTGGCATCGAATGGCCGCAGATCATCGCGGTGGCGCTGTGCGCCCGCGAGGTGCTCGCCGACTTCGGCCTCACCGGCTGGGCGAAGACGTCGGGGTCGCGTGGCATGCACATCTACGCGCGCATCTCGCCGAACTGGTCATTCGCCGACGTGCGGCGGTCGGCGGTTGCGGTGGCCCGGGAGATCGAGCGGCGCGTCCCCGACCTGGCCACGTCGAAGTGGTGGAAGGAGGAGCGGCACGGGGTCTTCGTCGACTACAACCAGAACGCGAAGGACAGGACCGTGGCCTCCGCCTACTCGGTCCGGCCCACCCCCGACGCCCGCGTGTCCACCCCGCTGGCCTGGGACGAGGTGCCGGACTGCGACCCGGCGGCATTCACGATCGGCACCGTGCCGGACCGGTTCGCCCGGCTCGGTGACCCGTGGCAGGACATGGACGCCGCCGCCGGGTCACTGGAGCACCTGCTGGACCTCGCCGCCGTGCACGAGGCCGCCGGGCTCGGGGACGCGCCCTGGCCGCCGCACTACGAGAAGCAGGCCGGCGAGCCGCCCCGGGTGCAGCCGTCCAAGCGCCGGGCCGGCGGCGGCCCGGGCAAGGCGGCGCCGGCCGGCGCCGATCCGGACGGCGCCGGGCCGGCCGGCCCTGGCCGGGCCGGCACGGTCCCGCCGCCCGCGCCGGGCAAGACCGTGGGGCCCACCGGCCGCCGGCGGTCCACCAAGCCGCTGATCGAGATCGCCCGGGCCGCCACCAAGGCCGAGGCCATGGCAGGGCTGGACCGGTGGAAGGAACGGCACCCGGAGGTCTGGCCCCAGCTGCAGCCCGCGGACGTGCTGGTGGACTCCATGCGCGGGGCCAGCTCCACCTGGACGCGCATCCGGCTCAACCTGGAGCACGTGCCCGAGGACCAGCGCCCGCCGCAGGAGGCGCTGGAGGTCGACTACGACCCCTGGGCCGGCTACAGCGGCCCGCTGCGGCCGCCCTCGCGCTAGCCTCCTGACGGGCCATCGGCAGCGGAGGGACGGAGGGCGCAGTGCGGTTCGCGATCAAGACCAGGCCGGAGCACACGACATGGGAGCGGATCCGCGACGTGTGGGTGGCGGCCGACGAGATCAGCCTGTTCGAGTCGGCGTGGAACTGGGACCACTTCTACCCGCTCAGCGGCGACACCACCGGGCCGAACCTGGAGGGCTGGACCATGCTCGCCGCCCTCGCCCAGGCCACCCGGCGGATCCGGCTCGGCTGCCAGGTGACCGGCATGGTCTACCGCCATCCCGCGGTGCTGGCCAACATGGCGGCGACCGTGGACATCATCTCCGGCGGCAGGCTGGAGCTGGGCCTGGGCGCGGGCTGGAACCAGCAGGAGTGCGACGCCTACGGGATCAGCCTGCCGCCGCTGCGGGAGCGCTTCGACCGCTTCGATGAGGGCGTCGAGGCGATCATCAGGCTGCTCAGCCAGCAGGCCACCACGCTGGCAGGCCGCTACGTGCGGCTCACAGACGCGCGCTGTGAGCCCAAGCCGGTGCAGCGGCCGCACCCGCCCGTCACCATCGGCGGCCGGGGCCGGACCCGGACGCTGCGCACCGCGGCCCGGTGGGCGCAGCAGTGGAACGCCATCACCGGCGACCCGGCCGAGTGGGCCAGCCTCCGCGAGACGCTGCTGGAGCACTGCGCCAGCGCTGGCCGCGACCCCGGCGAGATCACCTGCTCGGTCAACGTCCGGATCAGCGGCCCTGACCGGCTGGCCGAGGCCGCGGAGACCGCGGCCGCCTACCGGGATGCCGGCGCCGGCCTGGCCATCATGAACCTGCCGCTGGACGCTGGGCCGGGCATCCTGGCCCCCCTGGCCGAAGCCCTCGCACCCCTGGCGCCGGGTTAGCCGGGGCGGTTCCGGATAACGCGGCGCAGTCCGCGGGCTGCTGGCCAGCGTGCCGCCGGGCGGCAGCCAGCCGCACGGACGCCCGGGCCGCGGCCTGGCGTGCCCACCGCATCCGGGCAGCCGCGAGTTCCGGATGCTCGCCGAACTCCTGCGCGACCCGCTCCGCGCAGCCCCGGCTGCCGAACTGGCGGACGGCGGCGGCGATGGCCTGCCGGACCTGCTGGGTGCTGGGATCCTCGGACTGCTGCAGCGCCGACACGAACAGGGCGCCGGCTCGCAGGGCGCTGATGCTGAAGTGGTTCCTCGTGATCGCCATCACGGGCCTCCCTGATGGCTTGCTGCCTCACCCCAGATCACGGGAACCCGGCCCTTCCGGTTCGCCGGGCCGGGCTTCCCGGCCCGGCCCGCGATCCGCCAGGTTCAGGAGATGACGTGGCCACCGGAGGTGGCCGCGGCTGGGCGCGGTCAGCGGACCTGGGGCATGACCTCCGCTGCCAGCAGTTCCAGGTGGTCCAGATCGTGCAGGTCCAGCACCTGCAGGTACATGCGGGTGGCACCGGCCTCGCCGAACTTGCCGATGGTGTCCACGAGCTCGGCCGGGGTGCCGGCCAGCGGGGTCGACCCGGCCGCGTCCCCGATCGCGGCGGCCCGCCGGGCCAGTTCCGCCTGGTCCCGCCCGCAGCACACGGTGTGCGCGGCCGAGTAGAGCATCGACCCCACGGCGCGGCCGGCCTGGGCGCAGGCCTCACGCACCCGGCCGAAGGCCGCAGCCGTGTCCTCCAGGCTGTGGAACGGCACGTTGTACTCGTCGGCGTAGCGGGCGGCGAGCCGCGGGGTGCGGCGGGGCCCGGCGCCGCCGATCAGGATGGGCGGCCGCGGCCGCTGGACCGGCTTGGGCAGCGCGGGTGAATCCGTCACCGGGTAGTGGGTGCCCTGGTGGGAGAACGTCTTGCCCTGGGGTGTCTCCCACAGCCCGGTGATGACCGCGAGCTGCTCCTCCAGCATGGCGAACCGCTCAGCCATGGGCGGGAACGGGATCCCGTACGCGCTGTGCTCGTCATCGAACCAGCCGGTGCCCAGGCCGAGCTCGACCCGGCCGCCGCTCATCTCGTCCACCTGGGCGGCTGAGATCGCCAGCGGCCCCGGGTAGCGGAACGTGACCGGGCTCATCAGCGTGCCCAGCCGGATCCGGGACGTCTCCCGGGCCAGCCCCGCCAGGGTGATCCAGGCGTCGGTCGGGCCCGGCAGGCCGGTGACGTTGCCCATCTTGAGGTAGTGGTCGGAGCGGAAGAATGCGTCGAAGCCCAGTTCCTCGGCCGCCCGCGCGACGGCGAGCAGCCGGCCGTAGTCAGCGCCCTGCTGTGGTTCGGTGAAGATCCGCAGTTGCATGACCCCATCCTTGCGGATGACACGCGGCCGCGGGGCGGGTGGTCAGGGCTCGCGGGTGAGGGCCGCGACGCACTCGACGTGGTGGGTCATCGGGAAGATGTCGAAGGCCCGCAGGCCCGCGAGCCGCCATCCCGCCTCACCGAACACCGCGAGATCCCGCGCGAGCGTGGCCGGGTCACAGGAGACGTAGGCGATGCGGGCCAGGGCCGCTGCCCCGGCCTCCCGGTCTGCCGCGGGCGGGTTCAGCAGCTGCCCGATCAGGGAGCGGCCCAGCCCGGTCCGCGGCGGGTCGAGCACGGCCAGCCGCGCGGCCGGCCAGCCGCCGCGTGCCAGGACCGCCGCCACTTCGCCCCGGTGGATCCGCGCCCAGGGGGTGCCGCGCAGGTTGTGCCGGGCGTCACGGACGGCTGCCGCGTCGGCCTCCACCCCGGTGACGCTGCCGCCCGGGCCCACGGCGGCGGCGAGCGCTCCCGCGAACAGGCCCGCGCCGCAGAAGAGGTCGAGCGCCGCGTCCCCCGGCTGCGGCTCCAGCGCGGCCAGCACGGCGCCGGTCAGGACCGCCGCGGCACCCGGGTGCCCCTGCCAGAACACTCCGGCCCCGACCCGCCAGTCGCGCCCGGCCGCGGCCTGCCGCAGGTACCCGCGGCCGCGGATCGCGGACATCCGCCCGCCGCGGTCGGCCAGGACCGTGTCCGCTTCCTGCGCGGCCGCTGCCGCCCGGGTGGCCGGGGGCAGGTGCCTGCCCGGCCGGGAGGAGACGGTCACCGCCCGCTCACCGGAGCCCGGTGAGACCGCCACCTCGACCCAGCGGGCGCCCGGCCACCGCTGCCCGGTGACGCTCGCCGTCCGGATGAGGGGGTGCGCGATCAGGCAGTCCGCAATGGGGATCACGTCGTGGGAGCGGTGCCGCAGCAGGCCCGCGGTGCCGTCCGGCCCGGCCGCGAACCGGACCCGGGTCCGCCAGCCCAGGCCGCTGCTGTCACCGGCGACCGGCTCCACCGTGACGTCCCGCTGCAGGCCCGCGATCCGCCGCAGCTGCTGCCGCACGACCTCCGCCTTGAGCCGGCGCTGGGCGGGCAGGCTGGCGTGCTGCCAGTCGCATCCCCCGCAGCCCCCGGGCCCCGCATAGGGGCACGGTGCGCTCACCCGGTCCGGGGAGGCCTCGATGATCTCCACCGCCTCGGCCCGGGCGAACTTGGCCGTGGCCTCAGTGATCCGGGCGAGCACCCGTTCCCCCGGCAGGGCGTGCCGGATGAAGACGACCCGCCCGCCGGGCTCCCGGGCCACGCACCAGCCGCCGTGCGCGACCTCGCCGGCGGTCAGCTCGATCAGGCCCGGCCCGGCGCCGCTGCCGCCGGGCAGGCCGCCGCCAGTGGTGCCGGGCGCCCGCCCGGGGGTTCTTGCCGCAGATTCCACGCCGCTCCTCGGCAGCCGGTCCGGCGGCCTGCTGGCCGCCCCGCTTGCTGCCCGCCCCCAGTATGCCGGCCCGGCGGGCCCCCGGATCCCGGCCGCCCGGCCCGGGCGCCGCCGATCAGCGGCCCCCCTGCGTCGCGGCAGCGCCGGAGGGGGAATACCGTTGGCGGGCACAGAAGTCACTGGAGGGCGGCCGTGCACATCGTGATCATGGGATGCGGGCGCGTCGGGTCGACGCTCGCGCACATTCTGGAAGAACAGGGCCACTCGGTCGCCATCATCGACCAGGACCGGGAGGCCTTCCGCAGGCTCCGCAGCGGCTTCATGGGCAGGAAAGTGACCGGCGTCGGCTTCGATCAGGACGTGCTGATCGAAGCCGGTATCGAGGAAGCGGGCGCCTTCGCCGCCGTGAGCAGCGGCGACAACTCGAACGTGATTGCGGCGCGGGTGGTGCGGGAGTCTTTCGGCGTGGAGCGGGTGGCGGCCCGGATCTACGACCCCCGCCGGGCCGAGGTCTACCAGCGGCTCGGCATCCCGACGGTGGCCACCGTCCGGTGGACGGCCGACCAGATGCTCCGGCGGCTGCTGCCGGACGGCACCGAGCCGCTGTGGCGGGACCCGACCGGCGCGATCGTGCTCGCCGAGGTCGCCTACGGCCACGACTGGGTCGGCGAGAAGGTGCAGGCGCTGGAAGAGGCGGCGCGCACCCGGGTGGCGTTCATCTCCCGGCTGGGCGAGGCCATGCTGCCGGCCCCCGGCACGGTGCTGCAGGAAGGCGACGTGCTGCACGTGATCGCCGCGGAAGCCGATCTAGAGCGGATCGCCGGCGCGTTCGCCTCCAGGACCCCGCAGCCCGGCAAGCCCCAGGGAAAGGCAGGCCGCTGATGCGAGTGGCAATCGCGGGAGCCGGGGCGGTCGGCCGGTCCATCGCCGGCGAACTGCTGGAGAACGGCCACGAAGTCCTGCTCATCGACAAGAACCCGCGGTCGATCGCGGTCGATAGCGTGCCCCGGGCGGAGTGGCTGCTCGCCGACGCCTGCGAGATCACCTCGCTGGACGAGGCCGCACTGGAACGCTGCAATGTGGTCATCGCCGCCACCGGGGACGACAAGGTCAATCTGGTGGTGTCGCTGCTCGCCAAGACCGAGTACGGGGTGCCCAGGGTGGTCGCCCGCATCAACCACCCCAAGAACGAGTGGCTGTTCAACGAGTCGTGGGGGGTGGACGTGGCGGTCTCCACCCCACGGCTGCTCTCCGCCCTGGTGGAAGAGGCCGTGAGCGTCGGTGACCTGGTGCGGCTGATGACGTTCCGCCAGAGCGAGGCGAGCCTGGTCGAGCTGACCATGCCCGCGGACGCGCCACTCGCCGGCACCCGGCTCGGGGAGATCACCTGGCCCGCCGACACGGCCCTGGTGGCGATCCTGCGGGAAGGCAGGGTGATCGTGCCGGACCGCGACGACGCCCTGGTGGCAGGCGACGAACTGCTGTTCGTGACCAGCGAGAACGTCGAGGACGAGCTGGCCGAGCTGCTGTCCGGCTGATCCCTTCTGGCGCCGGCGCGCTCCCTTTACGGGCCGGGGCGCACCGCGCCCCTCCGGGTTGCCGCTCGTCAGCCGGGACGGCGGCGGGAGACTTCGGGCCGCTCGGGCTCGGCGGCGCTGAGGTCGTAGCGGGGGTTGAAGATGGTCGGGCGCCCGTGCTGGACGCTCAGCCTGCCCTCGACTTGCAGGACCCGGCCGGGCTCGATGCCCGGGATGTGCTCCCGCCCCAGCCAGACCAGCCTGACCTGGTCCGTGCCGTCGGCCAGCTCTGCCTGCAGGACGGGCCGGCCGCCAGGGCGCCCGGTCTGGACCCGCCGCAGTGCTCCGGTCATCTTCACCCGGCTGCTCCCCCCTGCGATGGCGTCAGCTTTGCCGCGTGTGACGCTCCTCACACGGAAAGGTTAGCCGTTATTGGTTAACCAAGTGTCACCGGCCGGCCGCCTCAGGTTACAGAAATGTAACGGCTAGCGGGTCTCGGTGATCTCCGGGCCGCGCTCAAACGGGTCCGGCAGCTGGAACCGGCCGCCTGCCTGCTCCATCTGCTCGGCCAGCGCCTGGCGTGCTTCCTCGGGCAGCCGGATCTCCAGCAGGTCGCGCGGCGGCACCGGATGCTCACCGCGGACCACGACCACGCCGGCGAACACCTCCTCCAGCGGTATGGCCAGCTCAGGGCGGCTGGCAGCGGCGCCGCTGATGACGCCGCGCAGGAACCACCGGGGGCCGTCCACGCCGAGGAAACGGACGGGTTCCAGCGCGCCGCGGCGCGGCGCACCCGGCTGGTCCGCGGCCGCGATGCGGGCGTGCAGCTCCGGCCCGAACCGGCCCACCGCCTCGGTGGCCTGGCCGCCGGACCGCCGGACCTCCGCCGCGATCTCCTCCCGGACCTCGTCCCACAGGCCGCCGCTTTTGGGCGCCGCGAACGCCTGAAGCTGCAGGCCGCTCTCATCCTTGATGACGGACACCCACGCGGCCTGGTCCTCCGCCATGCTGACCTGAACGTCGTAGTCGCCGCCCACCGGCACCTGCAGGCTGCCCAGATCGACCCGGTCGGCGGGCGGCACGTCGTCACGGATGTCCCACGGGCCGCTCAGCGGCCGGCCGCCCGGCTCACCGGCCTCCTCGCGGTCACCGTCCTCCTCCGTCTCAGCTGCCCCGGTCCCGGGCTCGTCAGCCTCGGTGCCAGGCTGGTCCTCGCCCTCGCGGCGACGCCGACGGAACACTGCCACGCTCCCCTGCTCTCGTTTCCCGGGCCGGCCGCTACCGGCCGGCCCGGCTGGCGCCGCTGCCCGGCGCGTCCGCGCTGGCGTGCCCGCCGGTGGACCCGAACCCGCCGTCCCCGCGCGCCGAGCCGGGCAGCGACTCGACCTCATGGAACACGGGGCAGGCGACCCGCTGGATCACCAGCTGGGCGATCCGGTCCCCGCGCCGGAACGCCACCGGGTGACTGGCATCGGTGTTGATCAGGGTTACCCTGATCTCGCCACGGTACCCCGCGTCGACGGTCCCGGGCGCATTCACCAGCGTGACCCCGTGCCGCGCGGCGAGCCCGGACCGCGGATGGACGAACGCTGCGTAGCCGTCCGGCAGGGCGATCGCCACCCCGGTGTGCATGATCATCCGCTGCCCGGGGGCGAGTTCCGCGTCCGCGGCCGCATACAGGTCGACCCCGGCGTCGCCCGGGTGCGCCCGGGCGGGCACCGGCAGGCCCCGGTCGAGCCGCTTGATGAGCACCTGGACCACGTCATCCGCGCCCGGCCCGCCCGCCGGGAGGACGGCGGCGGGGGCGGCGGTGCCAGCGGGAACGGGGCCGCCCGGGACGGTCGCGGCCGGCTGCTCGCTCATGGTGGTGACCCTACCGGCCGGCGGCCGGACAGGTAGGGCGCCGCCCGGGTGAGCGCGGCCGCCAGCGGCACGGCGATGATCGCGCCCGGGATCCCGGCCACCACCCCGCCCACGGCCAGCACCAGGATGATCGCCAGCGGGTGGAGATGCACCATGTGGCCCACGAGCAGCGGCTGCAGCAGGTGGCTCTCGATCTGGTTCTCCACGATGAAGACGATCACCAGCACCACCGCGGCCAGCCAGCCGCGGGTGCCGAGGGTCACCGCCACGGCCAGCGCCCCGGCGACCAGGATGCCCACCAGCGGCACGAACGCCGCCAGGAACACCAGGATGATGAGCGGGACGAAGATCGGCACCCCGAGGATCCACAGGGCGCAGCCGATCACCACGGCGTGGATGGCCGCGACGGCGACGGTGCCCCGGGCGTAGTGGGTCAGCGCCAGCCACGCGGCCGCCCCGCCCGCGCGGGCCCGCTGGCCCGGCTCGCGGCCCAGGAAGCCCAGCAGCCATCCCCAGATCCGGTCGCCGTCCTTGAGCAGGAAGAACGTGACGAACAGGGTGAGGATGACCCCCGCCAGCAGCTGCAGGAAGATCCTGCCGCCGGTCATGACCGTGCCCGCCACCATGGCCTGGTGCTGCTTGAGGTAGCTGAGCACGCGGTTGGACAGCTGCTCCAGGCCGGTCTGGCGCAGGTGGAACGGGGCCCCGCCGAGCCACCGCTGCAGCCCGTGGACGGTGTTGCCGATCTCGTGGACCAGGGTCGGGTAGCTGGCGGTGGTCTGGGTGGCGGCCAGCGCGGCCGCCCCCGCCAGCACCGCCACCGCGATCAGCAGCGTGCACCAGGTGGCCGCGAGCGCGGGCAGCCCGGCCCGGCGCAGCCGTTCCGCCAGCGGGTGCAGCAGGGCGGTCAGCAGCAGCGCGGCGATGCAGGGCAGCACCACCAGCCGCAGCGTGCTGGCCACCCGGAACGCCAGGTACAGGACGACCGCGATCAGCAGCAGGCGCCAGCACCAGCCCGCGGCGCGCCGCAGCCAGCCGGGCACCTCCCCGGTGCCGCTGTCCGCAGCGGCGGCCACCGCTGCCCTGCCGGGCGGCCCGGCCGCCAGCGGGCCGCCGCCCGTGCTCTCCCCCGGCACCGGGGACCGGCTGCGCGGCACGCCGTTGCCCGCTGCCTGGCCGGCCAGGTCCTCTTCGCGGCCGCTCTGCCGCATCCACCGCCCGAACATGCACCCATGTAACCAACTACCGTGGGGTCATGCGCGTGTACCACGAACACCTCCGCGTGCCGGCCTCCTGGTGGGCGCTCAGCTTTGTCCTGGTCATCCTGTTCGGTGGCGAGCTGGTCGCCGGGCTGGTCTACACCGGGCTTGGCTGGCCGCTGGCCCTGGGCTCGCTGGCGGTGCTGGCCGCGGCGGTGGCCGCGGCGCTGGCGATGTCGGGCCGGGCCGCGGTGGAGGTCCGGGACCGGGAGCTGCGGGCCGGCAAGGCCCGGCTGGCCCTGGACCGGGCCGGTGAGGTGACGGCGCTGGACGAGCGCCAGACCAGGCGGCTGCGCAGCACCCAGGCAGACCCGGCCGCGTTCGTGCTGACCCGGCCCTACCTCAGGCGGGCCGTCTACGTCGAGGTCACCGGCGGCGG
The DNA here is from genome assembly GCA_050257395.1 of Gemmatimonadota bacterium. GTDB lineage: Bacteria > Actinomycetota > Actinomycetes > Streptosporangiales > Streptosporangiaceae > JAIRTY01. The sequence continues at coordinate 10,403 of JBLMWU010000139.1, forward strand.
GCCGGGCGGGCCGTACTGGCTGGTGGGATCCAGGCAGCCGGAGAAGCTGGCGGCCGCGATCGGGAAGTCACGGCCGGCTGACCGGGCCGGGGACGTGCCCGTGGGATGATCGACGGGCACCGCTGGCCCCAGGGAGGAATCCGTATGTCAGACAAGCGCGGGGACGGTGGCAGCAAGGCGCTCGGGACTCTGGCCGCCTTCGCCGCCGCTTTCGTCGCCCGCAAGCTGATCACGATCGCCTGGACCAAGATCACCGGGAAGGAGCCGCCCAGCGACCCGCAGGACCCGCAGGTCGGTATCGGGGAGGCACTCGGCTGGGCGGTGGTCATGGGGGTGACCATCGAGTCGGCGCGCCTGCTGGCGGGCCGCGCCGCCACCCGGCGGCTGCGCCGGCCGCCGGCCGCGGAGGTGGAGTAGGCAGGCTCCGGGGCGGCTGGCGGTGCTTCCGCGGCTTTCCCGTGCCACACTTTGGTCCCGTGTCCTCACACGATCGCTCACGCCTGTCCTACAAGTTCGGGTACGCGCTGCGGCACCCGGGACGGGTGCTGCCGTACGCCCGCCGTCGCGGCCGGGACGCGCTGCTCAGCCTGAAGTCGGCTGACCATGTCAGCTACTACCGCGCGGTCATGAAGTCCGACGCGGCCCGCAGCCGCGAGGGCGCGGTGGGCAGCCACACCCACGACGAGTGGCTGCAGCTGGGCCAGCTGCAGTTCGACTTCCTGGTGGGCCACGGCCTGCAGCCGGGCGACCGGATGCTGGAGATCGGCTGCGGCAACCTGCGGGCTGGCCGGCTGTTCATCGACTACCTCGAGCCCGGTCACTACTACGGGATCGACATCTCCCCGGACATCCTGATCGCGGCGCAGGCCACGCTCGCCGAGTTCGGCCTGCAGGCCAAGCTCCCGCACCTGACGGTGGTCAGCGACCTGAAGTTCGGGTTCCTGCCCGCGGAGCGCTTCACGGTCGTGCACGCGCACAGCGTGTTCTCCCACTCGCCGATCGAGGTCATCGACGAGTGCCTGGCCCACGTCGGCCGGGTGATGACCAAGGACGGCATCTTCGACTTCACCTTCGACCGCACCGAGGGAGAAGAGCACCAGGTGCTGCGGGAGGACTTCTACTACCGGACGGAGACGCTCATCGCGCTCGCCGCCAAGCACGGCCTGGACGCGCAGTTCATGGAGGACTGGGAGCAGCTCGGCCACCCGCAGTCGAAGATCAGGGTCACCCGCCGGTCCTGACCCCGCCGGCGAGCACCCTGCCGCGCCCTGGCTTTCCCGCCGCCGCAGCGTTTACGATATATCGCGATTGCCAGCGGACGCGGCCGAGGAGGGCGCATGGGACACCCCGTCAGCGGTGCCGGCCAGGACCAGGACGGCACCAGGCAGTCTCCCCCGGCAGGGCCCGGGGCAGCGGGCCCGCTGGCCATCCGGGCCTCGGACCGGGAGCGGGACGCCGCCACCCACCGGCTGCAGGACGCCTTCGCTGAGGGCCGCCTCGATGACGCCGAGTTCGACGAGCGCATGCGCACGGCGCTGTCCGCGCGGACGCGCGGTGAGCTGGCCGGGCTGCTCGCGGACCTGCCGCCGGCCCCGGCCGCCGCGCCGGGCACGGCCGTCTCCCCCGCCGCGCCGCGGCCGGGGCGGCTGGCGGCCGGCATCAAGGGCCCGGTGCGGCGGGCCGGCCGGTGGCGGGTGCCAGGGCGGTACACCGCGCTGGTCTACAAGGGCAGCGGCCTGCTCGACCTGCGGGCGGCGGAGCTGACCGCGCCGGTCACCACGATCACCGCGGTGGCGTACAAGTCGCGGATCGACATCCTGGTGCCGCCCGGCGTCCGGGTGGAGACCGGCGGGTTCGCGGTGACCAGCGGGGATGACGCCGCCGACACCGGGCCGCTGCCGCCGGACGCGCCCGTGGTCCACGTACGGGGCTTCGCCTACCGGGGCACTGTCGAGACCAGGGGCGGTCCGCCCGCACGCTGAGCGGTCCGCCAGGGGACGCGCAGGGCCATGCCGCGGGCGCGGCTCAGGTGGGCGAGCCCGCGGCGGCCCCGGTCACCCGGCCGCCCCACCGCGCCTTGGCGTCCTCGAGGTCCAGCGGCACGGTCATCCCGCCCTTGCCGAGCTCGGCCTCCCAGTCCTCGGCCGGGACCCGCCACATGACCTCGAACTCGATGCCGCTGGGGTCCTTGGCGTACAGCGACTTGGACACCCGGTGGTCGCTGGCGCCGACCAGGGCGCCCCGCTCGGTGAGCCGGCCGCGGATCTCCTCCAGGTCGGCCAGCGTGCCCACCTCCCAGGCCAGGTGGTACAGCCCTGCCTGCGGCTCATGCTGCACCGGCAGCGGGCTGCCGCCGATCTCGAACAGGCCCAGGTCATGGTCGTTCGCCGAGCCCGGGGCGCGGAGGAAGGCGGCCCGCCCGGGCACCTCCAGCCGGATCTCCAGGCCCAGCGCGTAGCGGTAGAAGTCAACGGCCTTGCCCAGGTCGTGCACGTACAGGACGGCGTGGTTCACGCGGCGTACTGCCATGACTGCCTCCAGGCGCTGCTCCCGCTGCTGGGCCCGCCAGGCGTCCGCGGGGCCTGCTACTGGAAAGCCCGTGGCAGCCGCTGTCATTCCCGGCTGGGCCCGGCATCGCCGGGCTCCCGGGCGCAGCGGGCCGCCCGGCCGGGCCCAGCTCGCCGCAGGTGGCAGCCGCTGTCTGCACACACGCGGTGCATCTTGCTGTTATCGGGTGGATGCTATCCGGCTATCGCCCGTGACCGGTGTACACCGCCCGCGGCCGCAGCGGAGTGCCCTCCGCGTAGGCCTCCAAGGCGTGCGCGAGCCAGCCGACGGTCCTGGCGACCGCGAAGATCGCCTGCCCGGCGCCCTGCGGCATGCCTGCCACACTGGTGAGCGCCGCCAGCGCGAAATCGATGTTGGGCTGCGGCAGGCCGCGCCGGGCCGTCTCGGCCACGGCGGCCTCGGCCACCGCCAGCCGGGCTGAGCCGGGCGCGGCCGCCCGCAGCGCCGCCAGCAGAAACTCGGCCCGCGGATCGGCGGCGGAGTAGATGAAGTGCCCGAACCCGGGGATCCGCTCGCCGCGCCGGAGCAGGTCCCCCACCACCCGCGGCACGTCGGCCGGGCCGGCCGCGGCGGCGAACATCATCTCCGCGCCCAGCGCGGCACCGCCGTGCAGCGCGCCGCCGACGGCGCCGAGCCCGGTGGCGACCACCGCGTACGGGTCCGCGCGCACGGACGCGGCCACCCTCGCCGCGAACGTGGAGGCCGCCAGCTCGTGGTCGGCGAGCAGCACCAGCGCCGCCTGCAGCGCCGCCAGCAGCCGGGGAGCCGGCGGGCGGGGGCACAGGCGCCGCCACAGCCTGGCCGCGATCGAGTCGCCGCTGACCTGCGCCCCGCCAGCCGCCAGCGGCTCCGGCTCGGGCACCGCCCCCGGCTCCGCCCCGCCCGCCGCCGGCGGTTCCGCCCCGCCGGCGGTCTGCGGCTGCTGTCCGCCCGCAGCCGGGGAGGCAGGCGGGGGCGCAGACTGCGGCGGCGGCAGGCAGTCCACCATGCCGGCGATGATGCTGCGGCCCGCGGCCATCACCGCGGGCGGAGTCAGCTGCAGCCGGAAAGGGTCCGCGGCCGCCAGCGCGGGCACGATCACCTGCAGTCGCTCCAGCGGCAGCGCACCGGCTGGCAGCGCCGCCTGGGCGGCGGTGGCGGCGGCCTGGCCGCCGCCCGCCGGGCGCCACCATCCGGCCTGGCTCTCCCCCGGGCCCGGCAGCATCCCGGTCCACAGCAGCCCGGCTACGTCCTCGAAGCTGCACCGGGCCGCCAGGTCCGTGGCGTCGAGGCCGCGGAACCGCAGCCGGCCGCCGCTGATCTGGGTGATCGCCGATTCGATCACCAGCTCCCCGGAGGTGGCCCTGCCCCGCGGCCGGCCATGCCGCGCGAGCTCGGCCACCTCGTCCGCGTCGAACAGGCTGGCCCGGCCGCCGGCGGCCCGGCGGCGGGGCAGCACCCCCCGGCTGACGTACGAGTACAGGGTCGCGGGCTTCACGCCGAGCCGCTCGGCGGCCTCGGCCGCGCCGATCAGCTCAGCCACGCGGCCCGGCCCGCTCGCCCCGGCCGCCCGGCCGGTCGTGGCACGGTCACTGCAGGCTCCTCGTTCTCCATATCGATTATTAATCAATATTGATCCATGTTTCCCGCTGCGTCAATCTGGTCCTGCACATCAATGGCTGGAGGATCACGATGCCCGCAGTGCACTTCCTCGACGTCACCAACCGGGACGGGGTGCAGACCGCCCGGACCGGGCTGTCCAAGTTCGGCAAGACGATGATCAACATGTACCTGGGCCGGCTGGGGGTGGCCCAGTCCGAGATCGGTTTCCCGTTCCTGTTCCACGAGCAGCCCTACGTCCGGGCCAGCGTGGCGCTCGCGGGCGCGGGGGCGTTCGGGGCCCTGCGCCTGTCCGGCTGGTGCCGCGCGGTGGCGGCGGACGTCGAGAAGGCGCTCCCGCTGGGGCTGCGCCACTACAACCTCTCGATCTCCACCTCCGACCAGATGATCGCGCACAAGTTCCAGGGCAGGCTCGACCGGGACGCGGTCATCGCGGAGATGACGGCCGCCGTGGCGGCAGCCCGCGCGGGCGGCGCGCTGACCGTGGGGGTCAACGCGGAAGACGCATCCCGCACCGACGACAAGTTCCTGCTGGAGTTCGCCCTGGCCGGACGGGAGGCCGGCGCGGACCGGGTGCGGTACTGCGACACCATCGGCGGCGACTCGCCAGGGCGGATCCGCGAGCGCTTCGCCGCCCTGGCCACCGCCGCGGGCCTGCCGGTGGAGACCCACTGCCACAACGATCTCGGCATGGCGGTCGCCAACTCGGTGTCCGGCGCCCTCGGCGACCTGGACGCGGGGCAGGACGCGTGGATCAACACCTGCGTCAACGGCATCGGCGAGCGGGCGGGCAACGCCGACCTGCTCTCCTGCCTGCTGGCCTTCAGCCACGGCTTCGGCGTCGCCGAGCAGGTCACCATCGGCGACCCGGTGGACCTGGGCTGGGCCCGGCGGTTCGCGCTGTGGGCCAGCTACGCCTTTGGCCAGCCGCTGCCCGCGGGCCAGCCCGGGACCGGGCGCAACGCGTTCGCGCACGAGTCCGGGATCCACGCCGACGGGGCGCTCAAGGACCGGCACAACTACGAGCTGTATGACGACGGCCTGCTGGGTCCCTTCCCCGCCGACTGGCATGCCCGCCAGGGGCGGGTGGTCCTCACCGGCGAGTACGGCGGCATGGCCGGCTTCCGGCATGTCATGGACGGCCTGGGCATCGAGATCACCGCCGGCCAGGCCGAGCTGGTATTCCGGCTGGTGCAGGTGTGCGCCTCAGCCACCGGCAAGCCCCTGACCGACGACGAGCTGCGGCTCATCGCCGGCTATCCGGAGCAGCTGGCGCTGCTCTACCCAGGCCTGCTCAGCTGACGGCCCGCCAGCGGGCCTGCCGGGCAGTCCGTCCGCCCGCTGGCGGCCGCGCTCTCCGCTAGCGGCCGAGCTGCCGGCGCTGCTGGATGTTGCGCAGCCGGCGCCGCTGAGAGGGATCGAGCATCAGGTACCCGGCGGCGGGGATGCCGAGTGCGAGGACGATCAGGGCCGCGCCGACCCACCACGGGAGGACGAACAGCAGGATGAAACCGACGACGGCTCCTGCGATGGCGAACTTCATGCGACCGGACAACGCTGCCTCCTCTGGCCCCGGGCGCGCCGCTGGCTGTCCGCCGCGTTGCGTCCCTGGACTGTTAGGGTAAACGCCCGGTCGGCTGCTGGTAGTTCCGCTGCGGCGGTCCATTTGCCGGGATTGCGGGCCGGCCGGCTCGCGGGGGCGGGCCGCGGCCGGCCAGGATGGCCGATGCGACCCCGGAGGAGCCCATGACCATCTCGCTGCCCATCGACGCCGACGCCAACGAGCTGCTGCGGCGCAGCCCGCTGGCGCTGCTGATCGCCATGCTGCTCGACCAGCAGGTGCCGCTGGAGAAGGCCTTCACCTCGCCGCGCGACCTGGTCCGCCGGCTCGGCCACGAGCCGACCGCCCGGGAGCTGGCGGAGTTCGGGCCGGAGGAGCTGGCCGCGGTCTTCAGCCAGCGGCCCGCGCTGCACCGGTACCCGAAGGCGATGGCGGGCCGGGTCCAGCAGCTGTGCCGGCTGCTGGTGGACCGCTACGGCGGCGACGCCGCCGCGGTGTGGTCGGGCGCCCGGACCGGCAGCGACCTGCTGGCCCGCATCGGCGAGCTGCCCGGGTTCGGGCCGGACAAGGCGAAGATCTTCCTGGCGCTGCTGGGCAAGCAGTACGGGGTGCAGCCGGACGGCTGGCGCGAAGCCGCCGGCCGGTTCGGCGGCGAGGGCACCTACGTGTCGGTGGCCGATATCACCGACGAGGCCTCCCTGGCCGAGGTCCGGGCCTACAAGCAGGGCATGAAGGCCGCCGCCAGGGCCGCCCGCGGCTAGCCGGCCGCCGGGCCTGGCGTCCCCCGCGCCGCAGGCTGGAGGCGGTTACTTGATGCCGTGCTTGCGCAGAATGTCGGCCACGTCCGCCAGATCGTCATCCGCCGGCGCACCCGCCTTGCCGGCTGGCCGGCCGGGCTTGCCGGGCTCCAGCGCCTTGCCGGCCGGCTGGCCGGCGCCCAATGCGCTCGCGGGCTTGCCCGCCGCGGCCTTCCGGGCCCGCCGGCTCCGCAGGCCGCCGGAGACCACGAACAGCACCAGCGCCAGCCCGGTCACGGCCAGGCCGGCCCACACCAGCGGCGAGAACACGAAGGCTGCCGCGAAACTGCCGATCGCGACGCCCATCCGCCAGATCATCCTGATCGCGCCGGTGAGGGCAGCTGCCAGCGGCAGCAGCGACCATGCGGCTCCCCGCAGCCCGGCTGCGACTCCCCGCCGCCGGGCGGTGAGCCAGCTGAGGACGAGCCCGGCCGCGGTCACACCGCCGCAGATCGCGATCCAAGGGATCTGGCTGTATATCGACATGCCCGCGCCCCCTTCGGCGTCCTGCCCCTGTTCTCATCGTGGCACATGGGGGCAAGTGCGCCGGCCGGTCAGTCCGCGGGCGTGTTCTCCGGGAAGTGGCAGGCGGCCAGGTGCCCGGGCGCCTGCTCCGCCAGCGGCGGCTCCACGGTGCGGCAGATCTCCTGCGCCTTCCAGCAGCGGGTGTGGAAGCGGCAGGCGGGCGGCGGGTTCAGCGGGCTCGGCACGTCGCCGGTGAGCCTGATCCGCTCGCGCCGCTGGCGTTCCCCGGCCGGGCCGCGCTCGATCGGCTCCGGGCGGGGCACGGCGGACATGAGCGCGACCGTGTAGGGGTGCCGCGGACGGGCGTACAGCTCGTCCCGGCTCGTCAGCTCCACGATCTTGCCGAGGTACATCACCGCGACCCGGTCGCTGATGTGCCGGACCACGGACAGGTCGTGGGCGATGACCACGTAGGTCAGCCCCAGCTCGTTCTGCAGATCCTCGAGCAGGTTGACGATCTGCGCCTGAATCGACACGTCCAGGGCCGAGACCGGCTCGTCCGCGACGATCAGCTTCGGCTTCAGCGCCAGCGTCCGCGCGACCCCGATCCGCTGCCGCTGGCCGCCGGAGAACTCGTGCGGGTACCGGTTGTAGTGCTCGGGGTTGAGGCCGACCAGCTCCAGCAGGTCCTGCACGGCCTGGCGGATCCCGTGCTCGGTCTTGACCTTCTGCAGCCGCAGCGGCGCGCCCACGATGGCGCCGACGGTGTGCCGGGGGTTCAGCGACGAGTACGGATCCTGGAAGATCATCTGGATGTCCCGGCGGAGCGGGCGCATCCGGCCGGGCCGCAGGTGGGTGATGTCGCGGCCGTCAAAGACGATCCGCCCGCCGGTCGGCTCCAGCAGCCGGGTCAGCAGCCGCCCCGTGGTGGTCTTCCCGCAGCCGGACTCACCGACCAGACCCAGCGTCTCCCCTGGCGCGACCGAGAAGGTCACGTCGTCGACGGCCTGCACCTCGCCGACCTTGTGGCGGAACACGACCCCCCGGGTGACCGGGAAATGCTTGGTCAGCCCGGTCACGTTCAGCAGTCCTTCGCTGGGCTGGGCCTCGCTGCCGGCGCTGCCGCTCACGGTCAGCGGGGTACTCACAGCTCCTCCTCTGAGCTCTGGGGGGCACGGGGCCGGACGATCGCGGCGTCGGCCCGGATGTCGGCCCGCTGCTCCGCCGTCAGGTGGCAGGCGACGAGGTGCCCCGGCTCCGCCTCCCGCAGCAGCGGCACCTCGGTGACGCAGCGCTCGCCGGGGATCTGGCGGTACGGGCAGCGCGGGTGGAAGGGGCAGCCGCTCGGCACGTTGATGAGGCTGGGTGGCGTGCCGGTGATGGGCAGCAGCCGCTCGGACCGCGCTTCGTCCAGCCGCGGCATCGAGCCCAGCAGGCCCCAGGCGTAGGGGTGGGCGGGACGATGGAAGGTGTCGTCCGCCGTGCCGTACTCGGCCACCCGGCCCGCGTACATCACCAGCACGTCGTCCGCCAGCTCGGCCACCACGCCCAGGTCGTGCGTGATGATGATCACCGCGGAGTGGTACTCCTGCTGCAGGTCGGAGATGAGGTCGAGGATCTGCGCCTGCACGGTCACGTCGAGCGCGGTGGTGGGCTCGTCGGCGATCAGCAGCTGCGGGTCGCAGGCCAGCGCCATGGCGATCATCGCGCGCTGGCGCATGCCGCCGGAGAACTGGTGCGGGTAGTCGTCCGCCCGCGAGGCAGCCTGCGGGATCCCGACCCGGCCGAGCATGTCGATCGCGTGCTTGCGGGCGGCCGCCTTGCTCACCTTGTTGTGGACCAGGTAGGCCTCCATGATCTGGTGGCCCACCGAGTAGTACGGGTGCAGCGAGGACAGCGGATCCTGGAAGATCATCGCCATCTTGTTGCCGCGCAGCTCACGGACCCGCACCGGCGAGGCCGCCACCAGTTCCTCGCCGTCCAGCCAGATCCTGCCGGTGATCTTCGCCCGGCTGCCGTGGTGCAGCCCCATCACCGCGAGGCTGGTGACGCTCTTGCCGGAGCCGGACTCGCCGACGATGCCCAGCGTGCGCCCGCGCTCCAGCGCGAACGACACCCCGTCCACGGACTTGACCAGGCCGTCGTCGGTCGGGAAGTGGACCCTGAGGTCATCGACTTCCAGCAGCGCACCCGACCGGGGGCCGTCGTTGCCGATCTGTGTCATGGCTGCCGCGGCGGCAGCGTCCTGGCCCGCCATCAGTACCGCACCCTTGGGTCGACGACCGCGTAGAGGATGTCCACGATCAGGTTCGCGACCACCACGAAGAACGCGGTGAGCAGTGTGACGCCCATGATCTCCGGGAAGTCCTGGTTCTGGATCGCCTCGTAGGTGAACAGGCCGATCCCGTGCAGGGAGAAAGTGTATTCGGTGACGATCGCGGTGCCGATCAGCAGCCCGAGGTCCATGCCGAAAATGGTGACGATCGGGGTCAGCGCGGCACGGAGGGCATGTTTCAGGATGACCGTCCGCTCCCGCAGGCCCTTGGCCCGGGCGGTGCGGATGTAGTCCTCACCCATGGTCTCCAGCATGCCGGCCCGGGTCAGCCGCGCATACAGGGCGGCGTACAGGAACGCCAGCACGACCCACGGCAGGATCAGGTTCTTGGCCCACAGCAGCGGGTTCTGGGTGAAGCCGACGAACTGCAGGCTCGGCGAGAGCGACGGGATCAGGTCCAGCAGTATCAGGCCGGTGAAGAAGATGGGCAGGGACACCCCGGCGAGCGCCGTCCCCATCGAGATCCGGTCGAAGACGCTGCCCCGCTTGAGGGCCGAGATGACCCCGATGCTCACCCCGCCGACCAGCCACAGCACCGCCGCCCCCACCGCGAGCGACACGCTCACCGGCAGGGCGCTGGTCATCTGCGGCCAGACCGGCTGCTGGCTGCGGAACGAGTAGCCGAAACAGGGCGGCGGGCAGTAGGTCTTGCTGGGACCCGAGTCGTAGTGGGCACCGAGCACGATGCCCTTGAGGAAGCGGCCGTACTGCACATAGACGGGCTGGTCGAACCCGAGCTTGTGCTCGACCTGGAGGATGGCCGACCGGGTCGGGTTGCGGCCCACGTACTGGGCGGCCAGTTCGTATGAGTTCTGCCCGGCCAGCCGCGGGATCAGGAAGAAGATCCCGAACGTGATCGCGCTGATGATGATCAGCAGGAACACGGCGGCGACCAGGCGCCGGATGATGAATGTGATCACTGCGGGCAGTGCTGGCACGCGGCCCGGCGGCCGCGTGCC
>JBLMWU010000140.1:0-9215 GCA_050257395.1 Gemmatimonadota bacterium
CGGTCATGGCCAGCGTGTAGCTGCCCGGGGGCACGTCGGCGAACTGGTACCGGCCTGCCGCGTCGGTGGTGCGCGCGGCGGCGACCGCCCCGTCCGCGCCGAGCAGCGTGACCGCGGCCCCCGCCAGCGGCGTGCCGGTGGCCGCGGCCCGGACCGTCCCGGCGAGGCTGCCGCCCCCGGTCAGGCCCGCACTGCCCAGCTGGATGAGGCGCTCCAGCGGCCGGTCGCCCACGTAGACGGCGGCGGCGTGCGGCTCGTGCCCGGCCGCGATCGCGATGAGCGTGTACGTCCCGGGCGCGGGGACGCTGATGGTGAACGAGCCCTCCGGGCCGGTCCGCACCCGACCGGCCTGCCGGCCGCCCCCGTCGATCACGGTGACGGTGACGCCGGCGGCCGGGGCGCCGCCGGCCTGCCGCACGGTGCCGGACACCCCCGGGCCGCCCGGCGCGCCGCCCGCGGGGAGCGCGGCCCCGTTCCCGGCGGCACGCCCGTTCGCCGATCCGGTGGCGGCGTTGACGGCTGCCTCCGCCAGCGCCGGCCGGACCAGCTCGGCCGGCTCCAGGCCGCCTTCCCCCGCCACCGCCGCGAGCTCGGCGCCGGGCGTCTCGGCGCCGCCGCGGCGGCGCGGGCCGGTCAGCAGGGAGGCGACGGCCGCTATCAGGTTCGCGGCGATGGCGAACCAGAAGGCGACCGCGAGTCCGCTGTGGAACGGGCTGGTGATCAGGTGCGGGAAGAACTGGCGGCCGGCCAGGTAGGCGGCGTGCCCGGCGGGCATGTGCGACAGCAGCGGGCCCAGCAGCTGCCTCATCGGGTTGTAGCCGAGGAAGGCGGCGAACAGCACGGCGATCGGCGGCAGGGACGCCACCTGGTGCGCCGCGGCCGCCGGGACGCCCTGCGCGGTCAGGCCGCTGGACATCGCGGACGGCAGCGACGACGACAGGCCGGCCACGATGAGCGAGAAGAAGATGCCGATCGACAGCACGAAGGCCGCGTTCTGGAAGGTGGCGATGATGCCGCCGGCGGCGCCGCGCTGGTTTGCGGGCACCGAGTTCATGATCTCGGCCCGGTTCGGGGACGCGAACAGGCCGCTGCTGAACCCGTTGAACGCCAGGACCAGGGCGAACTGCCAGTAGGGGAAGTTGACCGGCAGCAGCATCAGCAGCGCGAAGCTGCCCGCGGTCAGCAGCGCGCCGCCGACCGTGAACGCCCGCTGCCCCCACCGGTCGGACAGGATTCCCGACAGCGGGGCCGACACCAGGAACCCGATGGTCAGCGGCACCAGGTAGATGCCCGCCCACAGCGGGGTGTCGGCGAAGCTGTAGCCGTGCAGCGGCAGCCAGATGCCCTGCAGCCAGATGAGCAGGATGAACTGCATGCCGCCGCGGCCGAGGGCGAGCATGAGATTGGCGAGGTTGCCGGCCGCGAACGCCCGGATGCGGAACAGCGACAGCCGGAACAGCGGCTCGGCGACCTTGGTCTCGACGACCAGGAACAGCAGCACCGCCCCCAGCCCGCCGAAGATGCCGGCCAGCACCCACGGGTTGCGCCAGCCCATCGGGCTGCCGCCGTAGGGCATCAGCCCGTAGGTGATCCCGACCAGGACGGCGATCAGGCCGGCGCCGAACAGGATGTTGCCCCACCAGTCCATCCGGGCCCGCTTGCGGGTGCCGATGTCGTGCAGCATCAGGTAGGCCCAGACGGTGCCGAACAGCCCGAACGGCGCCGACACGAGGAAGACCAGGTGCCAGTCGTGCGGGGCGAGCACGCCGCCGATCAGCAGGCCGAGGAACGACCCGGAGATGGCCGCGATCGAGTTCAGGCCCAGCGCGGTGCCGCGCTTGTTCGGCGGGAACGCGTCGGTGAGGATGGCCGTGGAGTTGGCGAACAGGAACGCGCCGCCGATGCCCTGCACCACCCGCCAGATGATCAGCCACAGGGCGGCCCTGGTGCCGTGCATCCAGGTGACGGTCAGCGCGATCGAGCCGACCGTGAAGATGGCGAAGCCGATGTTGTACATGCGGACCCGGCCGAACATGTCGCCGAGCCGGCCGAAGGACACCACCAGCACGGCCGACACGACCAGGAAACCCATCATGATCCACAGCAGGTAGCTGGTGTTCGATGCCGCCAGCGGGTTCATGCCGATGCCGCGGAAGATGTCCGGCAGCGCGATCAGGACGATGCTCTGGTTGATGGTCGCCATGAGCACGCCGAGCGTGGTGTTGGACAGGGCGATCCAGCGGTAGTGCGGCCCGGGCTGCGACCGGCGGCCGCGCCCGGCGCGCCGTGCCGTGCCTGTGTCGGTAACCCCTGGTCCCACCGTCATGACTGGCGTTCCTCCGTGGCGGCCGCGGAAAGCTATTACTTGCTAATGCGCAACTAATGTTACAGGCGCCGGCCGGGTGCACTTATGCGTACACACAGTGTTCATGCCGAAACGCCGCGTCCGCATGGAAACGCCGCGGCCCGCCGCCAGTGCCAAGCCAGCGGCCCCATCCGGCAAAACCTTCCTCAACCGGCAGGCACCGGGCTGGGGCGGTGCAATTCTGGCGGCTCAGGCGCGCCTGAGGAGACCCCCGTGACCGATCTCAGGGCGGGAGCGGGACGCGGCGTACGGCACCTGCGTCGCCTGCGCCCGGCCCTGGCAGGGCTGTGGCGTGGCCACCGGCTGTTCATCATCGTGGCGGCGGTGGCGCTGGCGCTGCGGGTGCTGGCGATGCTGGCGTTCCGCCCCGCGCTGTTCTTGCCGGATTCGTTCAGCTACCTGGCGAACGGGCTGAGGCTGTTCCTCGGCCCGTGGCACCCGGCTGGGTACCCGCTGCTGCTGCTGGTGCTCAGCCCCTTCCACAGCCTGCCCGTGGTGACCGCAGTCCAGCACCTGATGGGCGTGGGGATGGCCGCGATCGGGTACGCCGTCCTGCGCCACTGGCGGCTGCCCGCCTGGGGCGCGGTGCTGGCGGCGGCGCCGGTGCTGTTCGACCCACGGCAGATCATGCTGGAGTCGCTCATCGCGGCCGACACCCTCTACGCGTTCCTGGCCGTCGCCGCGATCGGCCTGCTGCTCACGAGGCGGGCGCCGGCCTGGTGGCAGTGCGCGGCGGCCGGGCTGCTGATCGCCTGGTGCTCGCTGGTCCGGGGCAACGGGCCAGCGCTCATCGTGCCGGTCGTGGCCTACGTCATCATCCGCCGGGCCGGCTGGCGGGCCGTGACCGCCGCGGTGGCCAGCTTCGCCATCCCGGTGGTCACCTACATGAGCGTGTTCTACGCGGTCCACGGGACGTTCGGCACCACCAGCAGCGATGGGCTGTTCCTCTGGTCGCGCACGATGTCGTTCGCCAACTGCCGGGTGATCAGGCCGCCGGCCGGCCTGCGGCCGCTATGCCCCGACCGGCAGTTCCGCCACCACCGGCCGGCCGCCCTGCCGGCCTGGTCGGTGCCCGCGCTGCTCAGCGAGCGCCGGCCGACGTCCTGGCTGTGGAACCGGCACGCGTGGTGGCGGCACGACGCCCATCCCGGGTTCAGCGGCTACAACAACACCCTGGGCCTGCGGTTCGCGGTGGCGGCCATCGAGGCGCAGCCGGGGGACTACGCCCGGACGGTCGCGAAGGAGACCGCGCTCACGTTCGTCAGCACCGACCGCTCACTGGCCATGCAGACCCTGCACTTCCCCGGCCGGCTGTGGGTGCCGCACCTGGGCCGCGGCGCGCGCCGGGCCCTGCGCGCCTACGCGCACACGGCCGGCAACACCCGGGCGGTCCAGCCATACGCCTACTTCGTGTACCTGTACCAGCTGCCGTTGTACTTCCCGGGGCCGGTCTTCCTGCTGGTGCTGGTCACCGGGCTGGCCGGGGCGGTCAGGCGGTGGCGGGACTGGGGCGGTCCCGGCGCGCTGCCCTGGGCGGCGGCCGTGATCGGCATCGTGGTGCCCCCGGCGCTGCACGAGTACGACTACCGGTTCGCCATCGCCGCCGTGCCGCTCGCCTGCCTGGCGGCGGGCCTGGCCTTCCGGCCCGCGGCCCCGGGGCCTGACCCGGCTGCCCCGCCCGGGCCAGGCTGACCGGGAGCCCGCCTGGCCGGGGACGGCGGGCGCGGGGCCGGGAAAAACGGACCCCGGCCCGCTGCGTGCCAGCGGGCCGGGGCCGGGCCGGTCAGGGGCGCGCGGCGCCCACGAGGGTGGAGGCGTACCAGGGCGAGGACAGGCTGATCAGCTCGACGTCCTCGCCGGACTGCGGGGCGTCGATGATCGTGTTGTTGCCCACGAAGATGCCGACGTGCCCGAGACCGTCGAAGAAGATCAGGTCACCGGGCTGGATGGCGGACATCGGCACGTGCGGCAGCGCCGCGTACTGCGAGTAGGTGTCGCGGGGAATAGACACCCCGGCCGACCCCCACGCGGCCTGCACCAGGCCGGAGCAGTCGTAGGAGCCGGGCCCGGTCGCGCCCCACACGTACGGCTTGCCGAGCTGCGCGTAGGCGAACGCCACGGCCTTTTCCGCCGCTGTGTTCGTCGGCCCGATGTAGGTGCCGGTGGTGACGCCGCCGCCCGCGGCCAGGATCTGCGCGGCGCCGGTGAGCTGGTTGAGGAGCGCGAGCTCGGCCGCTACCGCCTGGCTGGTCTTCTTCTTCTGCACCAGCCGCCGCTGCTGCAGCGCCATCACCGCGGCCTCGTCGCGCCGGGCGGTCTGCTGGGAGGCGGTGACCTGGCGGGCCGCCTCGATGAACTGCCGCATCTCCGCCGACTGGGTGCTGGACAGCTGCTGCAGCATGGACGCCTGGGCGATCACCGTCTGCGGGTTCGAGGAGGTCAGCAGCGCACCCGCGGAGGTCATCGTGCCGTTCTCGTAGGCGGCGGCCGCGAGCTGCGCGATCTGCCCGCGCATCGCCTCGAACCGCGCGGTGTCGCGGCGCACCTCCCGGTTGATGACGGTGACCTGCTGCCGGGCGTTCGCCAGCGCCTGGATCGCCTGGTCGTACGCTGCACCGGCAGCGTCCTCCTGCGACATCAGCCGGGCGAGCTTCTTCTGCACGCTGCCGATCGTGGGCCGCGGGTCCGCCTGGGCGGCCCCGGCGGAAACGATGAGCATGGCCAGGGCGAGCACGGCCGCAGCGATCAGCCGGGCCCGGCCAGCGAGAAAACGAATAGCGGATGAACGCATACTCACTGGCGTGGCACGCTCCTCGTGTCTGCATCGCGCCGCTGACGCATCGGCTCCGGCTGACGGCATCCGGGCGTGACTGTAACACTCCCGTGATCATGGTGAAGGCCAATCTGCCCGCCTCGTCAGCAAGACGTAAGAACTGAAAAGGAGCGGATCGGGCGGGCCATTGCCGGGCCCGGGCCCGCGTGCAGGCCCGATGCCGGCCAGGGGCATAGCCCGCGGATCGGGCCGCTGTGACACATCTTTCTTTCCCTGCTGTTTGCGTCCTGCGTGGTTTGGGACCGCCCCGGTCGGGGGCACGTAACAACGCTGATCCGCGCTGACCGCCGGGCGCCCGCGTGCCCGGCCCGGGAACCCGAGACGTGAGGAGGGGGACACGTGACCGGAGCCATCGCTCCGCTGACGGATTTAAGCAGGTGGGCCCGGAGCAGCCTGCTGGAGATCGTGCTGCTCGTGCTCGGTGCGATCCTGCTCACCCGGCTGGCAGAGTGGCTGCGCGGCCGGGTCACCGCCCGCATCGACGCGCAGGCGGGCGGGGCTGACGAACTGGTCCGGTCCGAGACCGCCAAGCACCGTCATGTCGTGACCCAGGTCGTCACCTGGACGGCGCTGGCGGTGCTCTACGTCGTGACCGCGGTGCTGGTCGTGCAGCGCCTCGGGGTGCCACTGGCCGGCCTGGTGGCGCCCGCCGCCCTGCTCAGCGCCGCGCTCGGGTTCGGCCTGCAGCGGTTCGTGCAGGACATCGGCGCGGGGTTCTTCATCACCGGGGAGCGCCAGTACGGGTTCGGCGACGTGGTCCGCATCGCGGTGAACGGGGTGTCGACCCCGGTGATGGGCACGGTCGAGGACGTCACGCTGCGGGTCACCCGCATCCGGTCGGTCAGCGGTGAGGTCATCACCACCCCCAACGGGCAGATCGTGCAGGTCACCAACTTGTCGCGGGACTGGGCCCGGGCGGTCGTGGACGTGCCGGTGCCGGCGTCGGTCGATGTCAGCCACGTCACCGACACGCTCCGGCAGGTCGGGGAGGACTCCTACCAGGACGAAGGGCTGCGCCGGATGCTGCTCGACCCGCCGACCGTGATGGGTGTGGAGACGATCGGGGTCGACACGTTCTCGGTGCGGATGGTCGCCCGGACGCTGCCGGGCAAGCAGTTCGACGTCGGCCGGGTGCTGCGGGCCCGGGTCGCGTCGACCTTCCGGCTCGAGGGCATCACGGTGTCCGCCGGCCTGGACACCGGCGCCGCCACCGGGGGTGCGGCATGACCGGGCGGCCGCGCACATCGACCATGGTGCTCAGCGGGCTGTTCGCGGCGGTGCTGGCGCTGTACCTGATGGTGCGGCCGGCACCGCAGGCCAGCCCGTCGTCGGCAGTGGTGCCCGCCCCGCCGCCCAGCCCGAGCGCCCGGCCCAGGCCGGCCCCGGCCCGGACCCGGACGCCGTCGCCGCGGCCGTCGCGGAGCTCGCCCACGCCGAGCCCGTCCCCGTCGCCGCCCACCCCGAGCCTGTCGCCCACGCCGGCGTCGCCAGGGGCCAGCCCGTCCTCACCGGGGGTCCCCAGCGTGTCCGGCCCGGGCGTGGCCCCGTCCTGACCGTGGTGCCGCGCTGACGGGGGCGCCGCGGTGACCGTGACGGCCCGCTGACCGCAAGGGCCGGGCCGTCAACGGCCCGGGGCCGTCAGGGAGACTGGGCTGGTGCGACTGCGACCACGGGGACAGCGGGTGAGCGTGCCGCCCGCCGCTGCGCGCCGGTGACCGGCGTCACCGCGTTCGGCCTGGCGGTGCTGCTCGCATCGCTGGTGGTGATCGCGGCGGTGCTGGCGGGCCGGGCCAGCGAGCGGCTGCGGATCCCGGCACCCGCGTTCTTCCTGATCGCCGCCGCGACCGCCTCCGACATCTGGCCGCCGCTGGGACGCCTGCCGTTCGGCACCATGGAGCAGGCGGTCACGGTGGCGCTCGCGGTCATCCTGTTCGACGGCGGCATGCGCATCGGCTGGCGCCGGTTCCGGGCCACGGCCGGGGCGACAGCGTGGATCGGCGTGGCCGGCACGCTCGTGACCGCCGCGGCCGCGGCGGCGGCGGCGCACTTCCTGTTCTCCTTCGGCTGGCGGGCCGCGCTGCTCATCGGCACCGCTATCGCGCCGACCGACCCGGCGGTGGTGTTCTCCGTGCTGGGCCGGCGGGAGATCGCCGGGCGCAGCGGGCTGCTGCTGGAAGGCGAGTCGGGTGCGAACGACCCGGTAGGCATCGCCCTGCTGGTGGCGCTGCTGGCGGCAGCGGGCACCGGCGCCGGCGCCGTCGGCCAGGTGACCGTGGTGTTCCTGCTGCAGATGGCGGTCGGCATCGTGATCGGCGCGGCGGGCGGGCGGCTGCTGCTGGCATTCATGCGCCGGGTGCCGCTGCCCAGCGAGGGCCTGTACCCGCTGCGGGTGCTGGCGGGGGCGATGGCGATCTACGGGCTGGCAACGGTCGCCCACGGGTCGGGGTTCCTGGCCGTGTTCATCGCGGGCATCCTCATCGGCGACGAGCACGCCCCGTACAAGGGCGAGATCGCCCACTTCCACTCCGCGCTGGCCAGCCTCGCCGAGATCGTCGCGTTCGTGCTGCTGGGCCTGACCATCCGGCTGGCCGCGCTGCCGCAGGGCAACGCCTGGCTGATCGGGCTGGCGCTGGCGGCGCTGCTGGCTTTCGTGATCCGCCCGGCCGGCGTGGGCGTGCTGCTGTGGCCGGTGCGGCTGCGCCGCCGCGAGCGGGTGTTCGTGCTGTGGGGCGGGCTGAAAGGCGCGGTCCCGATCGTGCTCGGCGCGTTCATCGTCCAGGCGGGCACGCCCGGCGCGCCCCGCATCTACGAGATCATCTTCGTGGTGGTGACGTTCTCGGTCATCGTCCAGGGCGGCACGGTGCCCGCGCTGGCCAGGCGGCTGAAGATCCCGCTGCGGACCGTCGAGCCGGAGCCGTGGAGCCTGGGGGTCCGGTTCCGGGAGGAGCCCGGGAACGTGCACCGGTTCGTGGTCGCCGCGGGGGCCGCCGCGGCGGGGACCGCGGTCGGTGAGCTGGCGCTGCCGGAGGACGCCTGGATCAGCTTCATCCTGCGCGGCGGCCAGCTCGTGCCCGCGCAGGCGGGCACCGTCGTCCAGCCCGGCGACGAGGTGATCGTGCTCGCCGAGGCGGCGGACGAGGCCGGCCTGCGCGAGCTCTTCAGCACCTGACCGGCGGGGGTGACGCGGGCCGGCCGGTTTCTGGCGTGACGGGTGTAACGATCCGGGGCAAAGCGGCGTTCCGGACGCTGACATGCCAGTGACTTCCGGGGGGTCGCGGCAGCCGGGCTGCAGCCGGTAGCCGCGCCCCCGCCGCGCTTCAGCGTGGCACCGGAGGCTGGCTGACCCGCCGGGCAGCGCCAGCCCGGGCCGAATCCATGCCGCCGCAGCGGCATGCCGGTTCACCCCTGCCCACCTGAACGCTGGAGGCCCCGCGTTGCTTACCTCCCTTCTTTCTGCCAAGGCCGCCGCTGCCGCTGTCGCCGCGGTGACCGTCATGGGCGGCGCCGCTGCCGCCTACGCGGGCGCGCTGCCCGCACCCGCGCAGCAGCTCGCCCACAACACCATCGGCGCGCCGTCACCGGCGTCGAGTCACAGCCCCGGCGGCCCGCAGGCCACCCCGGCCGGCCCGGACGCCAGCGGCCCCGCCGCCTTCGGGCTGTGCACCGCCTACGCCCACGCCAAGGCGCACGGCTCGGCCAGCCAGCAGGCGGTGGCGTTCCGCAACCTGGCGGCGGCGGCCGGCGGCGCAGCCAAGATCGCCGCCTACTGCGCGACCGTGCCCCACCCGGGCAGCTCGCACGCGGGCGGCCGGCCCACCGCGGTCCCGTCCCACTCCCACCCCGCTGGCCAGCCGTCCACCCCGCCCTCGCAGGCGGCCGGGCAGGCCACCAGCCACCCGACCGAGAAGCCCACCGCGCTGCCCACCACCCACCCGACCGGGAAGCCCACCGGGGCTCCCACGCACTAGGCCAGCCGGCCAGCCGGACGCGGCGGCCGCCGTCTCCCGGGGAGGCGGC
>JBLMWU010000141.1:0-20660 GCA_050257395.1 Gemmatimonadota bacterium
CGGCTGGCGGCTGGTGTTTCTCGTGAACGTGCCGATGGGGGTCCTCGGCACCGTGCTGGCCTGGCTGCTCATCCCGCGCAGCCGCCACCTGGCGGCCCGCCGCCCGTTCGACTGGCCGGGCTTGGGCCTGTTCCCTCAACCTGACCCGCGGGCTGGGCACCTCGCTCGGCCTGGCCGTGGCGGGCCTGGTCTACACGCTCGGCGCCGGGGAGGGCCGGGCGACCGGGGCAGGGGCGGCCGCCGGTTACGACGGCGCCGCGCTGCTGCTGGCCGCGGTGGCGCTGGCCGCCGCTGGCATCGCCAGCTTGCGCGGCCGGTCGCCGCTGCGCCGCGACCACGTGCTTGATCTCGGCTAACAGCGCCGGTGACGCGCCGCCCCGGATGACGGCGATCCCGCCGACGGGGCGGCGGCAGGTCAATGAGATCCTTTGCAGGGCCCGGCCGCGCAGGCCACGGCCGGCTGCGGCGGCACAAGCTAGTACTAGCTAGTACTGTCTAGTGTCTGCGCAGGTCACGTGACGTTTGGGTACGTTGATCACGTGCCGCACCGGGATGCAATGCCGCCCTATCTGCGCGTATCTGAGGATCTACGCGCAAGGATCGAGGCTGGCGATTTGCTGCCCGGTGAACAGCTGCCCAGCCTGGACCGGCTCGCCGCCGAGTACAGCGTCTCCCGGGCGACCGCGCAGCGGGTGATCTCGCTGCTGGCGGCGGAAGGGCTGATCGAGACGCGCCGCCGCTGGGGCGCGTTCGTGGCGCAGCGGCCGGCGTCCCACTGACCTGGCAAGACGCGCGGCGGCGGTGCGCCCGTTACGGCGTGCGGCCAATCCGCCGGTGCCGGCGCAGCCATTGCGCCGCCCCGGCGAGAATGAGGGCCGCCGCCGTCGCGGCGGCGGCAGCGAGCCAGCCGGGAAATGGCGGGGTGCCCGCTGGCCGGGTGCGGGTGGTTCCAGCGACCCCGGCCAGTCAGGCAGCATGGGTGGGTGACCCAGGCGCTGGCGGACGTACCCGGCCCGGCCCAGGCCGATCCGATGCAGGCGGTGGCCGGGCTGGTGGCGGCCGGCGGCGTGCTGGTGCTCAGCGGCGCGGGCCTGTCCACTGAATCCGGTATCCCCGACTACCGGGGGCCGACCGGCCGGGCCCGGCGGGCCCAGCCCATGACCTACCAGACGTTCCTGGGCGCCGCGTCCGCCCGGCAGCGGTACTGGGCGCGCAGCCACCTGGGCTGGCGGCACATTGCCGGGGCCGCGCCGAACGCGGGCCACGCGGCCGTCGCCAGGCTGCAGGAGCGCGGGCTGCTCGCCGGGGTCATCACCCAGAACGTGGACGGCCTGCACCAGGCGGCCGGTGCCCGCGACGTGGTCGAGCTGCACGGCAACCTGGCCCGGGTCCGCTGCCTCGGCTGCGGCCAGCGGACCAGCCGCGGCGAGCTCGACCGGCGGCTGCGGGCGGCGAACCCGGACTGGGCCGCACTCGCCAGCGCGATCAACCCGGACGGCGACGCGGTGCTCGCCGGCGAGGACGTGGCCAGCTTCCGGGTGGTGGACTGCGCAGGCTGCGGCGGGCTGCTCAAGCCGGACGTGATCTTCTTCGGCGAGAACGTCCCGCCCGGCCGGGTGGCCCACTGCTACGGACTGACGGAGCGGGCCAGCGCGCTGCTGGTGCTGGGGTCCTCGCTGACCGTGATGTCCGGCTTCCGGTTCGTCCGGCACGCGGCGAAGCACGGCATCCCGGTCGTGATCATCAACAGCGGGCCGACCCGGGGGGACGGTCACGCGGTGCTGACCATCGATGCCCCGCTCGGGCCCACCCTCACCGGGCTGCTCGGCAGGCTCGGCCCCGGGTGAGAGCCTTCGTCATCACCGGGCCGGGCGAGGGCTCGGTCCAGGACGTCGAGCCGCCCGCCGCGGCCGCGGGGCAGGTGGTGGTGGACGTCGAGCGGGCCGGGGTGTGCGGCACCGACGCCGAGTTCTACGCAGGCACCATGTCCTACCTGCGCACCGGCGAGGCCGCCTACCCGGTGCGGATCGGGCATGAATGGTGCGGCACCGTGTCCGCGGCCGGCGCCGGCGTGGACCCGGCCTGGCTGGGCCGCCGGGTCACCGGTGACACCATGCTCGGCTGCGGCCGGTGCGCGCGCTGCCGCGGCGGCCGCCAGCACGTGTGCGGCGAGCGGTTCGAGATCGGCGTGCGGCGCGGCTGGCCGGGGGCGCTGGCCGAGCAGGTCGCGGTGCCGGTGACAGCGCTGCATCAGCTCCCGGACCTAGTCGACGCCACCCTGGGCGCGCTGGTGGAACCGGCCGGCAGCGCGCTGCGGGCGGTGCAGGCGGCTGCGCTCGCCCCGGGGGACCGGGTGCTCGTGCTGGGGCCCGGCACCATCGGGCTGCTGGCCGCCCAGTTCGCCCGGGCGGCCGGGGCCGGCGTGCACTTGCTCGGGCTGACGGACGCCTCGCTCGCCTTCGCCCGCAGCATCGGCTTCACCTCCGCCTGGCGGGCCCGCGACCTGCCCGCGGGCACGTACGACGCGGTCATTGACGCCTCCACCGGGCCGGACCTGCCCGCGCTCGCGCTGGACCTGGCCGAGCCCGGCAAGCGGGTCGTCTACATCGGCCTCGCCAGCACCGAGAGCCTGATCGACACCCGTGCCCTGGTCCTCAGGGACCTCACCGCGGCCGGCATCCTCAGCGCCTCACCCGGCCTGGCCGAGACCATCAGGCTGTTCGCCGCGGGCGTGGTCGACCCGCGCCCGCTGGTCGCCGCGACAGTCGCGCTGGAGCAGGTCGGCCCGGTGCTCGCCGGGCTCCGGCCGCCCGGCGCGGGCGGCGGCCCGAAGATCCAGGTCGATCCGCGCCGCTGAGCCGGCCCAGTAAATGGCTCGACAGCCGCCCGCCGGGCTCCGCTGGCCCGGCTGGTCCACCATGCCACCGGGGGAGCGGTCCCGCTCAGCTCTCTGTAGGCCGCCCGCGCCCCCGTTGGGTGCCGCCCGGCAGTCCAGACGAGGCGCGACCCTGGGCCTCGGTCAGGCGGCCGCGGTGAGGCGGCGGATCAGGTCGGCGCGCAGCGCTGCCGGGCTGACCCCGCCGCGGGTGAGCAGGTCCAGCGCCGGGCTGGCGCCCTGGTCGAGGACGCCGATCAGCAGGTGGCCGGTGCTGATCCGGCGCTGCCGGAAGCGGCGGGCCGCCAGCAGCGCGCCCTGCATGGCCTTTTTCGCGTCCGATGTGAGCCGGACGCTGCTCACGCCGCGCCCGGCCGGCCGGGTCCGGTCCAGCGCCCCGGGCCCGAACGTGGCGTCGGCCGCCCGCCGGACCGCGTCCAGGTCGATGCCGATCGAGGCGAGCGCGTCGGCGTCCAGCGGGTCCGCGCGGTCCGCCGGTGCTGGCGTCAGCAGCGCCCGCAGGTCCGGCAGATCCAGCCCCGCCGCCGCCAGCGCATCAGCACCGGGGCCGGGCACCGACAGCACCCCCAGCAGCAGGTGCTCGCAGCCGATCCGGCCGTGCCGGGTGCTGTCCGCCTCTTCCCGGGCGGCGGCGATGACCACCGCCCGCGCGTCCTCATGCAGCCGCTCGAACACGGCTCACTTCCTTTCTGGCCCTCGGCTCGCCTCCGGGCCGCTCGAGCCCGCCGTCTTCCCTCCTCGCTCCGGCTCCTTCGTCGCCTCGCTCGTCAGTCCAGACGGCGGCGCGGCCCTTCGGCTCGCCCGGGCCTGGCGTGCTTCTTGTGCACCGCCTGCTTGCTGACGCCCAGGAAGAACGCGATCTCCGCCCACGACCAGCCGTGCGCACGCGCGTTGCCGACCTGCAGCGCTTCCAGGCGCTCGGCAAGCTCCCGCAGTGCCCGGGCAGCGCGCAGCCCCTCGGCGGGATCACCCCCGCTGGCGGCCTCGGCCAGCAGTACTTCGTTCCCCATATCGTCAACATAGGTTGACGAGAGGGAGATGTCAACTTTGGTTGACGAGCCCGGGAGGGGAGCCGGTCAGTACGGGAGGCCGAGCAGGCGGCAGGCGTTGCCGCGGAAGATGGCGTCCTGCTCCTGCGCGCTCAGCCCGATCTCCTGCAGGTTGCGGATGGTGGCCCGGATGTAGCCGGGGCCCTTCTCGGGGTCGAACGGGCTGTCGGAGCCGAACAGCACGTGGTCGGTGCCGTAGAAGTCGATGACGCAGCGCAGCGCGTGGGCCGCGCCGAACATCGCGGTGTCGGCGTACATCATCTTGAAGTACTCGATGGGCCGCTTGGTCAGCGGGTAGCCGACGATGTCCTGCCGCTGGTCCGGCGGGGTCCGGGCGCCGAGCTGGTCCCAGCCCGGGCCGACCCGGCCGGAGAAGTGCGGCACCATGCTGCCGCCGTGGTGGATCAGCAGCCGCAGGCCCGGGTAGCGCTCCAGCACGCCGGAGAACACCAGTCGGGCCATGAACACCGACAGGTCCATCTCCCAGCCGAACGTCCACCAGATCTCGAACTTGGACCGGTCCTCGGCCGGGTAGTCGGACCATTCCGCGTTCCGGCACGGGTGGACCTGCACGAGCTTGCCAAGCTCGGCGGCCCGTGCCCAGAACGGGTCCAGCCGCGGGTCGTCCATGGCGCTGCCGTGCAGGTGGGTGTAGACCTGCGCGCCGAGCGCGCCGAGCTCGGTGACGGCGTAGTCCAGCTCGGCCACGGCGGCCTCGGGGTCGTCCATCGGCACGCTCGCCATGAACCCGGCGAACCGGTCGGGGTGCGCCTGCACCAGCTCGGCCAGGGACTCGTTGCCGAGCCGGGCCATCTCCCGCGCCACGTCGGGCGGGCCAAGGTCGTCCACGGGCGGGGCGGCGATGTTGATGACCTGCCGGTAGTCCTCACCGAACTCATCCAGCTGGGCGAACCGCACGTCCATGTCCACCAGCGACGGGATCGCCGACACCCGCTGGCGGATGTTCGAGGCCGCGGACGGGGAATCCAGCTTGAAGAGCCGGTCGAAGTAGGGCCGGGGGAGAGTGTGGCAGAAAGCGTCGATCTTCACCGGGGCACTCCTCGCGTCTCGACGGACCGGGCCGACGGCACACTGGCGGGGGCGTTCACCAGACGATGTAATGCCACCTTTCCGGGCAGAACAATAGGAGCCCGCTAGGATTCTGCTATGCGGAAGCCAGCGCCAGGGGACAGCCAGCCCTACCTGCTCAGGTCAGTTGATCATGCCTTGCGGCTGGTCCGGCTGATGGCGGAGGGCCGCCCGCTGCGGCTGGCGGAGGTGGCCGCCCACCTCGGCGTCGCCCCGTCCACCGCGCACCGGCTGCTCGGTTCCCTGCGCTACCACGGGTTCGTCATCCAGGAGGGCCGGGCGGGCCGCTACGGCCCCGGACCCGCCCTGCTGGAGCTGGCAATGGCCGCGACCGCCAGCATCGACATCCGCCGGGTGGCCAGGCCCGCGCTGGAACGGCTGCGGGACGCGGTGCGGGAGACCGTCAGCCTGCTGGTGCTGGAGGGCACCAACGTGCTGTTCCTCGACTGCATCGAGGGACCGCAGTCGGTCCGGGTGGGGTCGCGGCTGGGCATGGTGTTCCCGGCCCACCTGACCTCGGCGGGCAAGGCGCTGCTGGCCGCGCTGCCGCCGGCCGACGTGGCCCGGCTGGTGGACCCCGACAGCCCGCTCTGGCAGGAGCTGGAACAGGTGCGGCAGGCCGGCTACGGCACCAACTTCGAGGAACGGGAGGTCGGCGTCAGCGCGCTGGCCGCCTGCGTGCGCGACCCCGCCGGGTCGCCGCTGGCGGCGGTCGCCATCGCCGCGCCCGCGGGCCGGCTGTCCACTCCCGGGCAAGCCGCCGCGCTGGCGCCCGCGCTGCACGGCGCGGTGTCGGCGATCGAGCGGTCGCTGCGGGACGAGCAGGCCGGGCTGGCCGGCGCGCTCAGGCGGGACGGGGCCTAGATACGGCCTGCATCACTGCGCCGCGTGCGGGGCGCCCTGCCAGGCGCTGGCGAGACGGCGGGCCGCGCCCTGCGGGTCGGTGGCCGAGTGGATCGCGTAGACAGGCCGGCCCTGGCGCAGCCGCCCCGCGGGCCACCAGTACAGTCCGCAGGAATAGCCGACCGCCTGCCCGCCCGCCGGGAACAGCACCCCGTCGCTGCTGCTGAAGGTCATCCCGACCGTGCGGATGCCCCGCTCGGTGAGCGACCCGTGCAGCCGGGCGAGCGCCTGGCTGGGGGACAAGGGCTGATCGGTCACGACCTCATCCGGCTTTGCTGGGCGGGGAATAGGCCGACATTAGCAGAACCCCGGGGAGGGGACATGACGACCGCACTCAGCCGGATGATCCGCCAGCAGGCAGGAGCCCTGGACCGGATCAGCGAGCTTGACCTGGCGGGCCCCGCTGAGGTGCTGGCCGGCGCGCACCGGGTGGTCCTGGTGGGGACCGGCACCAGCCAGCACGCCGCGGAGCTGGGCGCCATGATGCTGGGTCAGGCCGGCCTGGACGCTCGCTGGTACCCGGCGCAGACCTGGGCCCGCTGGAGCCCCGGGCCGCAGCCGGGAGACGCGCTGCTGGTGATCAGCCACACCGCGGAGACCGCCTATGCGGCCCGGGCGCGGGCCGGGGCGCTGGCCGCCGGGCTGCCGGTGCTGTCGGTCACCGGCACCGGCCGCGGCTGGCCGGAGGCGATCGAGACCGTGCCGCCGGAGGAGTCCCACACCTACACGGTGAGCTACACCACCGTGCTCGCGGTGCTGGCCCGGCTGGCGCACCAGCTCGGCGCCCCGCACGGGTCACCAGGGCAGATCCGGCAGGCGGCCGCGGAGGTCCAGCGGGTGTGCACCGCTGGCGAGGGCGCCGATCCGGTCGGCGTGCCCGCGCGCAGCCTGGCGGTGGCCGGCTGCGGGCCGTGGGGCGTGACGGCCCGGGAGGGTGCGCTGAAGGTCCGGGAGGCCGCCCGGATGCTGGCCGAGGGCTTTGATTCGGAACGATTGCTGCACGGCCCGGCTGTCCCGCTCACCGCGGCTGACGGCCTGGTGCTGCTGGAGCCGGCCGCCGACGGGGACGGCCTGACCGCCGCCCTCGGCGCCGCTGCGCAGGCCGAAGGCATCCCGGTGGCGGTGCTGGCAGCGGCGGACCCGCTGCCGGCCGCGGGCCAGGCCGGGGACCAGCCCGCGCCGCTGCCGCCGCTGCTCGCCCAGATCCCGATGACCGTGCGGCTGCAGCTGCTGGCGGCCTGGTTCGCCGGGCTGCGCCGCCAGGATCCGGACGCCGCCATCACCGGCGCCTGGGCGGAGCAGCCGCTGTGGGAGCTGGGCGCGCCGGCGCGCGGGGAGGGCTGACACCCGCGGCAGCGGGCGGGGCCAGGCCCTGCCTGTCTTTTCTGCGTCCTTCGGCACGATACGGGCGGTGATGGTTGGGTAAGCGGCCCGCTGGCCGTGCGCTGGTGCCGTAACATCGACAAACCAGCGTGGCGCAGTGATCTTGGGGCGGGCAGCGGTGGCCAGTTGCGCGAACGGGCATGACGTGCCTGCGAGGGCCGGCGCGTGTGAGGTCTGCGGCGGGCTCGCACTGGCGGACGGGCTGCCAGCGGCCGCCGGTGAGCCGGACGGCCTCGTCCTCGACTACACCAGCGGGTCGTTCGCGGACTACGTCGCCTCTGACCAGTGGGCCGACCCGGCCGGCGCCGGGGTGGCCCCGGGCGGCCCGGATGCGGCCGGAGACCCGGCCGGGCGCAGGCCCGGCAGCGGCGGGCCGGCGGCCGCCGGGACCGCGCCGGGCGGGCCTGCGCCAGGCGGGCCTGCGCCGGGCGGGTCCGGGCCGGGCGGGGCCGTATCTGCGGGGCACACCGGCGCCGGGCGCCCGGGCGGCGGGCGCGCCGCCGACGGGCCCGGCGATCCGGCGCTCCGCGGGGCCGGGCTGGCGGGCCTGGGGCTGGCCGGCCCGGATACCGGCGAGCCCGCGACCGATCCGGGCATCGGCCTGACCGCGCTGCCGCCCGCGGATGCCGTCCCAGCGGGCCAGAGCGCACCCACCGGGCAGGCCGGGCCGGCCGGGGCGGCGGGTCCGGTCCAGGCCCGGGCCGGCGGTCCGGGAGGCGGCCGCGGCCGGATCCAGCTGACAGTGGCCGCCGTGGTGGTGGCGGTGCTGGCGGTGAGCGGCATCGCGGCCGCCCTGGTCCTGCCCGGTCACCCGGGCTCCGGGGGCAGCGCCAGGCCCAGCCCGGCCGCCGTCCCGAGCAGCAGCGGGCCTGCCCGGTCCGCGCCGCCGTCCCCGGTCAGCCCGGCCAGCTCGGCGGCCAGCGCCGCCAGCGCCGCCCGCTGGTCCTCGCCGGCTCCCTTCGGCGTCGCCGCGCTCACCAGCGGCAGCGCCACGGTCAGCGGCATGTCCTGCCCGGCCCAGGGGCACTGCTACGCGGTGGACACCGCGGGCGGCGTGCTCGCACAGGACCCGGCCGGACACTGGCAGGTGGCGGCCACCGACCCGCACCGCAACCTGGCCGCCATCGACTGCGGCTCGGCCCAGGCCTGCCTGGCTGTGGACACCGCCGGGTACGTAATGACCCTCAGCCAGGGCCACTGGAGCAGGCCGGCCAGTGTGGACACCCGGGCGGGCAGCCTCAGCGCGGTGTCGTGTGCGTCGCCCGCCTTCTGCATGGCGGTGGACAGCGGCGGCAACGCCTTCGCGTACACCGGGGCCGGCCGCTGGACCCCGTACATGGTGACGGCCGGCGCGGCGCTGGGCGGGGTGTCCTGCCCGCGGCCCGGCACCTGCCTGGCGGTGTCCGCCGGCGGTTACGCCTACACCTTCCGGGGCGGGGCGTGGAGCGCGGGCGCCCCGGTGGACGTGGGCCATCCCCTGACCGGTGTCTCGTGCAGCAACACGACGTTCTGCGCCGCGGCCGACGCGACCGGCGGGGCCGCTGTGCTCACCGGCGGCACCGGCCTGGCCGGCGGGAAGTGGACCGTGACCGCGCTGGGCACCACCGCCCGGGCGATCGCCTGCCCGGCCGCGGGCTACTGCGTCGCCATCGACGGCTCCGGCGGGGCGCTCACCTACGCCCGCGGCCACTGGTCGGCGGTGACCCGCATCGACGGCACGGTCCCCGGCGCCGCCCTCAGCTGCGCCGGGGCCGGCAGCTGCACGGCCGCCGACCGCCACGGCAACGTGCTGTCCTACGCGCCGCCCGCGGCAGGCTGACCCGCCCGGCTGACTGGCATCCCGCACTCGCACCTCGGCTGACTCTCACCCGGCCCGGTGCCCAGCTGCCCGGCGCGGCCGTGGTCAAGCCGGGTGGCCGGCCGCCCACTGGTACCGGTGCTCGGGCCGGCCGCTCGCGCCGTACCGGAGCCGGATCGTGACCCGGCCCAGCTCGTGCAGGTGGGTCAGGTAGCGCTGGGCGGTGGCCCGGCTCATCCCGGTCAGCCCGGCCACCTCGGAGGCGGACAGGTCGCCTTCCCGCCCGGCCAGCAGCTCCTCCACCGCTGTCAGCGTGTAGCCGGACCGGCCCTTGCCAGCGGCGGCGTGATCCGGCGCCCGCAGCGCGCCGAAAACCCGGTCGACGCTGCGCTGGTCGGCGGTGCGGAGCACGTCCAGCCGGGCGCGCATCTGCGCGTACGACAGCAGCTTGTCGCGCAGCGCGGGGAAGCTGAACGGCTTGAGCAGGTAGTGCAGGGCGCCGTGCTGCATGGCGGCGCGGACGCTGTCGGCGTCCTTGGCCGCGGTGATGACGATGACGTCGGCCCGCGGGTGGTCCTCCTGCCGCAGCCTCGCCACCACCTCGAGGCCGTGCTCGTCCGGCAGGTACAGGTCGAGCAGCAGCAGGTCGGGCTCCAGCCGGTCGACCGCCTCGATGGCCGCCGCCGCCGTGTGGACCTGCGCGATCGCCTCGAAGCCCGGCACCTTGCCCAGGTAGGCGGCGTGGATCGCGGCCACCCGGTAGTCGTCGTCCACCACCACGGTGCGGATCACGACCGCACCACCGTCGGCTCGCTGGCCGGCTGCTCCCCGGCTGGCTGTCCCGCTGCTGGCTGTCCCGCTGCTGGCTGTCCCGGGGCCGGCTGCTCCGGGAGCTCCAGGCAGCCGGGCAGGGTCGCGGTGAACACGGCGCCCGCGTCGCGGCCCACGCTGACCATCCCGCCCCGGCGCTGGGTGATCTGCCGGACCAGCGCCAGGCCGAGGCCGCGGCGGGCACCGGTGGGCGACGACTTGCTGGTGAACCCGTCGGTGAAGATCTCCTCCCGGGTGTCGTCCGGCACCCCCGGGCCCGAGTCCCGCACCCGGATCAGCAGGTCCGCGCCTGCCGAGACGATCGTCAGCTCCACCCAGCGCGGCTCCGGCGCCTGCGCCGTGGCCTCGATCGCGTTGTCGATGAGGTTGCCGGTCACCGTCAGCACCTCGCCGATGCCGGTGATGGCGCCGTCCACCTGGCAGTCCGGGGCGACCCGGAGCTCCACCCCGCGCTCGTCAGCCAGCGACGACTTGGCGATGATGAGCGCGACCAGCCGGGGGTCCCCGATCGCGGCGCGGAGCTGCTCGGTGAGGCAGTCGCGGGCCGCGGTGACGTCGGTGACGAACCGGATCGCCTCCTCGTACTGGCCGAGCTCGACGAGGCCGACCAGGGTGTGCAGCCGGTTGGCGAACTCGTGCGACTGAGCCCGCAGCGCCTCGGTCAGGCCGATGGCCTCGTCCAGGTCCCGTTTCAGGCTCTCGGACTCGGTCTGGTCGTGGAAGGTGACCACCCAGCCGAGGTGCCGGTCCCGGCGGATCGGCATCCGGTTGGCCACCAGCACCCGGTCGCCGGCCACCACCGGCAGGTCGCTGCCGCTGACCTCGCCGCTGACGATGTCCCGCAGCCTGCCCGGCGGGATCAGCTGGTCCAGCGGGCGGCCGAGGAACCGGGGCGGCAGCCGCAGCAGCCGCCGGGCCGGGTCGTTGGCGAGCAGCACCCGCCCGCCGGTGTCGTAGCCGAGCACGCCCTCGCGGATGCCGTGCAGCATCGCCTCGCGCTCCTGCAGCAGCGCGGCGATCTCCCCGAGCTCCAGCCCGAACGTCTGCCGCTTCAGCCGCCGCGACAGCGCCAGCGCCGCCAGCACCCCCACCGCCAGCACGCCGGCCAGCAGCGCGCCCAGCGCGGGCAGCGAGTCAGCGACCTGGGTGCTGACGACCTGGCTGGGGAACCCGACCGAGACCTCCCCGACCAGCTGGTGCCCGGCCGGCCGGTGGCGGTCGAAGATCGGCGCCTTGCCGCGGGCGGTGAGGATCGGCTGCCGGCTGGCCGTGGTCAGGCCCAGCGTGCCCCGCTGGAGCCCGGTCCACGGCCGGCCGGTGCGGAACGGCTCGGTGGACGGCGGCTCCGGGTCGTCGTAGACCGGCAGCCCGATCAGGGCGGGATCGGGGTGGGAGTACCGGATGCCGCGCGCGTTGGTGACGACGATGAACCGGGCGTTGGTGGCCGCCATCGCCGCCATGGCGAGCCGCTGGACCGCCGGGGCCGGCCTGGCCGCCTCCACCCCGTGGATGATCGCCGGCTGGGACGCCAGGCTCTGGGCCACCGCCAGCGCGCGCTGCTCGTACTGCTGGTTGAGCTGGCCCCTGAGGTGCAACTCCACCACCGCGAAGCCGGCGAACATCGTGATCACCAGGAGCGCGACCTGGGCGATCACCACCTGGGTGGACAGCCGCTGCCACGGCACCCGGCGCATCCTGTCCCTCCTCGACCTCGCCCCCGTACTTTCGTTTCGCGCGCACGATACTGGCGTTTCGGCAGTGTAACAACGCATTCGCGGCATGGTGAAGCGCGCGGGCGCGTGAGCAGAATGAGCACAACGCGCACTGTGATTTTTAGGCGAGCACAGTGAGCTTTTGGCGCGCAGCGACTTTAACGCGGGCATCGAGCGCAACCGTGACACCCTGGCCAGGCACGGGTTAGCTTCCGCGATTGTGAGCGAATCGGCATTCCCCGGCGGCGCCCGGGGCCCGGCGAATTCCGGAATCGATCTGTCCCGGGTTACCAAACGCTTCCTGACGCCTTCCGGAAAGGCTTTCACGGCCCTGCGCGACGTGGACCTGGCGGTCACGGACGGGCAGTTCTGCGCGGTGGTCGGGCCAACCGGCTGCGGCAAGTCCACCACCCTCACGCTGGTCGCCGGGCTGGAGCGGCCCAGCGAGGGGACGGTCCGGGTGGCCGGGCAGGCGGTGGCCGGGATCCCGGACGGCATCAGCTTCATGTTCCAGGCCGACGCCCTGCTGCCCTGGAAGACGGTGCTCGGGAACGTGGCCATGGGCCCGCTGTTCCACGGGGTGCCCCGGAAGACCGCCCACACCGACGCGCGGGAATGGCTGCGCGTGGTCGGCCTGGCCGGTTTCGAGGACCATCACCCCCACCAGCTGTCCGGCGGCATGCGCAAGCGGGTCAGCCTGGCGGCGGCCCTCATCAACGAGCCGTCGATCCTGCTCATGGACGAGCCGTTCGGGGCGCTGGACGTGCAGACCAAAGCGATCATGTCGAACGAGCTGCTGCAGCTGTGGGACCAGACCCGGCCGTCCGTCATCTTCGTCACCCACGACCTGGAAGAGGCGATCGCGCTCGCCGACCGGGTCGTGGTGATGACCGTGGCCCCGGGGACCGTCAAGGCGGTCTACGACATCGACCTGCCGCGGCCGCGCGGCGCGGTCCAGGAGATCCGCTTCCAGCCCCGCTTCGCCGAGCTGCACCGGCAGATCTGGGAGTCGCTGCGGGAAGAGGTCGAGCGCGCCTACGCCCGGACCGCGGCGCCCGCGCTTACGGGAGGAGACGCGGCATGAGCCACGAGCACGACGCAGCCACGGCGGAGCACGGCACTGCGGAGCACGGCACCGGGGCGCTGCTGGCGGCCGGAGCCGGGCCGGCCTCGGCTGACAGCGCGCCGGAGACCGCCGGCGTGGCCCGCGGCCGCCCGCGCCGCCGGCGGCTGCTCGTCTACCTGGCCCGGGCGGCGACCCTGGTCGTCGTCGTCGGCGGCTGGCAGCTGCTGACCGCCTGGAAGGTCGTCGATCCCTTCTTCTTCGGGCAGCCCAGCGGGATCGCCGCCAAGCTCGCCGACTGGGCGCAGCACGGCACCTCCTACGGCTCGCTGTGGCTGCAGGTCTGGATCACCATGGAAGAGGCGCTGCTGGGCTTCGCCTACGGGGTGGCGGGCGGCGTCGTGCTCGGCGTGCTGCTGGGGCAGGTGCGGTTCCTCGCCGACGTGCTCGGGCCCTACATCAAGGCCATGAACGCGATCCCGCGCATCGTGCTCGGCTCGATCTTCGTGGTCTGGCTGGGGCTCGGCACGACCTCCAAGGTGATGCTGGCGGCCGTGCTGGTCTTCTTCGTGGTCTTCTTCAACGCCTTCCAGGGCGTCCGCGAGGTGGACCGGAACCTGGTCGCCAACGTCCGCATCCTCGGCGCGTCCCGGCTGCAGGTGATCCGCAACGTCGTGCTGCCGTCCGCCCTGACCTGGATCATCGCGAGCCTGCACGTGGCGTTCGGGTTCTCCATCATCGGCGCCATCGTCGGGGAGTTCCTCGGCGCCCAGAAGGGCCTGGGCCTGGTCATCGCGACCGCGCAGAACAACTTCGACCCGAACGGCGTGTTCGCGGCCATGCTGGTCATCGCCGCGATCGCGCTCACCGCCGAGGCGCTCATCAGCAGGCTGGAACGCCGCCTGCTCGGCTGGCGGCCGCCCGCGGCCACCGAGGCCGGCGCCACCTGACGCCGCCGGACCCGGCCCGCCGCGCCGGCCGGACTCCGCGACACCGACTCCCGCGACACCAATCCGCAACCCCCGAAGGAGTACCACCATGCCCAGACGAACCCCTGTGCGGTGGCTGGCCGGAGCGGCCGCCGCCCTGCTCGCCGCCACCGTGGCGGCCTGCGGTGCCAGCGCCGCCGGCGGCACCGCCGCCAGCGGCGGCATGCCGACCGTCACCATCATGGTCGGCGGCATCGACAAGCAGATCTACCTGCCCTACCAGCTCGCCCAGGGCCTCGGCTTCTACCAGAAGTACGGGGTGAACGTGCAGCTCAGCACCGAGCAGGCGGGCGGAGTCGGGGCCGAGGACGCGATGGCCTCCGGCCAGGTCGACCTGGCCGGCGCCTGGTACGTGCACACCATCGACTTCCAGCAGGCCGGCAAGAGCGTGGAGGACATTGCCCAGCTCAGCGGCGCGCCCGGCGAGCGGGAGATGTGCTACAAGGGCGCCGGGATCAGCTCCCCGGCGCAGTGGCGCGGCAAGAGCGTCGGCGTCACCGACATCGGGTCGGGCACCGACGACCTGACCCTCTACATGGCCGCCCGCTACCACCTGACGACCGCCAATTTCAGCCGGATCGCGGCCGGCGACGGTGACACCATGATCGCCGCGCTGTCGCACCACAAGATCGTCTGCGGCATGACCACCCAGCCGACCGTCACCGCGATCGAGAAGAAGGGCGTGGGCTACTCCGCGTTCGACCTGGCCAGCCCGGCCGGGGTGCAGAAGTGGCTGGGCGGGTTCTGGCCGACCGCCTGCGTGCTCGCCCGGACCGACTGGGTGAACTCGCACCGGGCCACCGCCCAGAAGGTGGTGGACGCGCTGGTCGCCACCATGCACTGGATCGCCACCCACAGCGCGGCGCAGATCGCCGCGCACCTGCCCGCCGACTTCGTGTCCAACGCGCTGATCACCCGGGCCGACTACGTCAGCGCGCTGGCCGCCGACAAGACCCAGTTCCTGCCGGACGGGATGATGCCCGCGAACGGCCCGGCCACCGTGCTGTCGGTCGAGAAGCTGGCCGGCAAGGTGAAGGGCACGGTCAGCCTGGCCGCCACCTACACCAACGCGTTCGTGGTCAAGGCAAACAAGCTGGAGGGCTTCACCAAGTAGCAGTGGCAGCGGCACCCCGTCTCCGGCTCAATGGGAGGCGGGGTGCCGCCGCCGGGTGCCTGAGCTCAGCTGGCCGGGACACCAGCGGGGGAAGACAGGCCAGCGGCGGGCGGTTCGTTCGCGATCGGCGGTGGCGGTCAGGCCGCGAAGCGGTACCCCATCCCCGACTCGGTGAGCAGGTAGCGGGGCCGGGACGGCTCCGGCTCCAGCTTGCGCCGCAGCTGGGCGACATACACCCGCAGGTAGTTGCTCTCGGTCTGGTAGGCCGGCCCCCAGACCTCCTGCAGCAGCTGGCGCTGGGTGACGAGCCGGCCCCGGTTGCGGACCAGCACCTCCAGCAGCTGCCACTCGGTGGGGGTGAGCCGCACGTCGCCGCCGGGCCGGATCACCCGCTTGGCGGCCAGGTCCACGGTGAAGTCCCCGGTGGTCACGACCGGCTCGTCCGGGGCGGGGGAGGCCCGCCGGACCGCGGCCCGCAGCCGGGCGAGCAGTTCGTCCATGCCGAACGGCTTGGTCACGTAGTCGTCGGCGCCCGCGTCCAGGGCCTCCACCTTCTGTGCTTCCTGGCCCCACACCGACAGCACGATGATCGGGGTCGAGCTCCACCCGCGGACACCCCGGATGACCTCGGTGCCGTGCATGTCGGGCAGCCCCAGGTCGAGGATCACCACATCCGGGTGCTCGCGGGCGACCGCGGCCAGCCCGGCGGCGCCGTCGCTGGCCGTGGTGA
The DNA here is from genome assembly GCA_050257395.1 of Gemmatimonadota bacterium. Taxonomy (GTDB): domain Bacteria; phylum Actinomycetota; class Actinomycetes; order Streptosporangiales; family Streptosporangiaceae; genus JAIRTY01. Next base: position 15,558 of record JBLMWU010000141.1, read on the forward strand.
CCTCGTAGCGGCGGGCGGTGAGGTTGATCCGCAGGGCCCGCAGGATCGACGGCTCGTCGTCCACGACGAGCACTTTGGTCACGTGCCGCCGCCGGCCGGCTCGCGGGCCGGGCTGGCCACGGGCAGCGTGACCCTGACGGTGAGCCCGCCGCCCTGGGTGTCGGCGGCCGTGATCGAGCCGCCCATCGCCTCGGTGAAGCCCTTGGCCACGGCCAGCCCCAGGCCCACCCCGGCGGAGCGGCTGTCGTGCACGAACGGCTCGAAGATCCGCTCTTTCCGCTCGTCGGCGACGCCCGGGCCGTGGTCCACCACCTCGAGCACCAGGCCGCCGCCCGCCCGGCGGGCCCGCAGGAACGGCGGGCGGTCCGGCGGCGAGTGCCGCAGCGCGTTGGCGAACAGGTTGGCCAGCACCCGCTCCAGCAGGCCGGGGTCGGCGAGCACCAGCGGCAGCCCGTCCGGCACCGCCATCTGCAGCGCCGCGCCCGCGTCCAGGCCGCGCAGCGCCACCGGCGCCACCTCGTCCACCGTGACCGGCCGCAGGAACGGCTGCAGCGACCCGGTGTGCAGGCGGCTCATGTCCAGCAGGTTGCCGATGAGCCCGTCCAGCCGGTCCGCGTTCTGCTCGACGGTGGCCAGCAGGTCCGCCTCGTCCTCGGCGGACCACTCCACGTCGGTCTGGCGCAGGCTGCTGACGCTGGCCTTGATCGAGGCCAGCGGGGTGCGCAGGTCGTGGCTGACCGCCGCGAGCAGGGCGGTGCGCATCCGGTTGCCCTCGGCCAGCGCTTCGGCCTGGGCCGCCTGGGTGCGCAGCCGTTCCCGGTCCAGCGCGGCGGCGGTCTGGGCGGCGAACCCGGCCAGCAGGCCCGGCGTGACCGGGCTGGACTGCCCCGCCACCTCCAGCGCGAGGTCGTCGCGGACGGCGACCCGGATCACCGGCGCCGTGGGCGCGGCGGTGCCGCTGGTGGCCAGCCGGACCCACCGGCCCGCGACGTGCTCCTGCAGCTCGGCGTGCCCGCCCAGGGTGGCGGTGAGGTGGCCCAGCACGGCGCCAGGCGTGTCCGCGCCGCCCAGCACGGTCCGCGCCAGCGCCAGCAGGGAGGTGGCTTCCTCGCGGCTGCGGGCCGCCTGCACCGCCCGGCGGGCGGCCAGGTGGACCACGCTGCTGACGGCCACCGCCACGGTCACGAACAGCAGCAGGGCCAGCAGGTTGTCCGGCCGGCCGATGGTGAAGGTGTGCACCGGCGGGGTGAAGAACCAGTTGAGCAGGAGCATGGCGGCAACCGCGGCCAGCACCGCGGGCCAGAACCCGCCGATGACGGCCAGCGCCACCACGGCCACCAGGTAGATCAGCAGGTCGTCGGTCAGGCTCAGGTGGCGGCCCGCGGCGACCAGCGCGAGGGTCAGCAGCGGCAGCCCCGCCACGGCCAGCAGGATGCCCAGCCACCGGCGGCGGGCGTCGAGGGCGTCGGACAGCTCGGCAGCGGCCGGGGCGCCCGGCGCCAGGGCGGACAGCGCCAGGGCGGCCGGGGACTGCGCGGGCGGGGACTGGTAGGCCGGGGACTGGCCGGACAGCGCCGGGGCCGGCGGGGACTGGGCGGGCGGCGCCCCGGCGGCCTCGGCCGCCTGGCTCGCCTGCTCCCGGCTCGCCTGCTCCCGGCCCGCCCGGTCCTCGCTCGCCCGGTCCTGGCCTGCTGTCCCCATGATGACCAGTATGTATCGCCGGGTCGACCGGTACAGCAGCCCGGTGCCGGCGCCTGCCAGCGCGGTCACGGCCAGCACCACCGCCGCCTGCGCGGCCAGCGGCCCGCCCAGGTGCAGGTCGGCGTAGGGCGGGCGGGAGAAGCCCACCACGGTGAGCCAGGCGATGAAGGCCAGCGGGGCCGCGGCCGGCGGCACCCCGGCGAACGACAGCACGCCGGTCACCGCGGCGGCCGCGATCAGCACCCCGGCCGCGGGGAAGGCGCCGTGCAGGGCGGCGGCCACCGTGCCGATGGCGAAGAGCGCCCCGAAGCCCGCCAGCAGTGTGAAGGGCGCTGCCAGCCCGCGGCGCCCAGGCCCGATCATCATCTCCCTGCCAGCAGACCCCATCCCAGGGCAGAAGAAAACGATCTTGATAAATCCTTAATGCCCTGGTCAGCAGTCTTGACGTCGTGCTAACGGACTCGCCGCCCGGCTCCGCCTAGCGTCGGAGGTGATCGCGGCAGGGGTGCTGTCAGGGCCGCCCGGCAGGCCCGTCAGGATGGAAGCGGAGAGCCCTGACCGCGGGGGACGGAGGAAGGGAACTCTTGGCCGTACGCAAGGCGGCTAGCCTGCTGACCTCGGGCGATGTGCCCGAGACCTTCTGGTACTCGGTGAAGCGGCGGCTGCTCGGGCCGCCCCTCACCACCGAGCAGCTCAAGGAAGAGCGGCTGTCCCGGCCGCTCGCCCTGGGCGTGCTGTCGTGTGACGGGATCTCGTCCGCCAACTACGGCTCCGAGCTGATCCTGCACGAGCTGCTGCCGTTCTTCGGGCTGACCGCCTTCACGCTGCTGCTGCCGATGACCGGGGTGGTCCTGCTGGGCATCGCCCTGGTGGTGCTGTCCTACCGCGAGGTGGTGAAGGTCTACACCCGGGCAGGCGGGTCCTACGTGGTCGCCCGGGAGAATTTCGGCCCCCGGGTCGCCCAGGTGGCCGCGGTCGCCCTGATGATCGACTACATCGTGACGGTGGCGGTGCAGACGGCAGCCGGGAGCGCGGCGATCCTCTCCGCCTTCCCGGTGCTGGGCAAGCCGCTGGGAGACACCGCGACGCTGCTGCTCATTTCGGTAGCCGCCACCGTGATCATGGTCTACGTGAACCTGCGGGGGGTCAGGGAGAACGGCAGGACGTTTGCGCTGCCGACCTACCTGTTCACCGGGTCCGTGGGCCTGATGATCCTCGTCGGCCTGTACCGCGAGTTCATCGGCGGCGGGCTGCCGATGTCCCACTGGGGCTCCGGGATCGTCGCCCCCCACCACCACCCGAGCCCGATACTGACCTTCGGGGCCATCTACATCCTGGGGCGCGCCTTTGCCAACGGCGGCTCCTCGCTGACCGGGATTGAGGCGGTGTCGAACGCGGTCAGCGCGCTCCGCCCGCCGGAGGGCCGCAACGCCCAGCAAGTCCTGATCACCCAGGGCGCCATCGTCGGGTTCCTGATCGCGGGGATCTCCTGGATAGCGCACATCACCCATGCGATCCCTTACGCCAGCGGCGTCCCAACGGTGGTGTCGCAGGAGGCCAGGCTGGTCTTCGGCCCCACGGTCGTGGGCAGCATCCTGTTCTACCTGGTCCAGGCCGGTGCCATCACGATCCTGTTCACCGGCGGCAACACCAGCTTCAGCGGCTTCCCGTTCCTCACCAGCTTCGTGGCCGAGGACTCGTTCCTGCCCCGCTGGCTGTCCAAGCGCGGCCACCGGCTGGTCTTCTCCAACGGGATCATCGTGCTGGCCGTGCTGGCGCTCGCGCTGCTGCTCGGAGTGGGCGCCAACACCAACAGCCTGGTCCCGTTCTACGCGATCGGCGTATTCACTGGCTTCGCCATGGCCGGGTTCGGCATGGTGCGTTACCACCTCCGCCAGCGAGAGCCAGCCTGGCGCCGGCGGCTGATCATCAACTTCGTGGCCGGCGTGTACACAGCGCTGGTCGTGCTGATCTTCGCGATCGTGAAGTTCACCGAGGGCGCCTGGCTGGTCGTGATCGTGTTCCCGATCGGCGTGTTCGCGTTCATCCGGCTGAACCGCCGGTACCGGATGGAAGCCTTCGCGCTGGAGACCATCGGCGAGCGCAAAGCGCCGCCCACGCCCAAGCATTACTCGCGGCGGACGGTGCTGGTGTTCGTCGACGAGTTCGACCTGGCCACCATCGCCGCGGTCCGTTACGCGCGCGGCCTGCGGCCGACCACCCAGCGAGCCGTGCACTTCGTCCTGGACCAGCAGCGGGCCTACGACCTGAGGGAGCAGTGGCTGCGGGCGGACCGCGGCATGCCGCTGGACCTGGTGGACTGCCCAGACCGGCGGGTCGAACGGGCGGCCGCCGAAGTCGTGGCGGCAGAGGCCGCCATCCCCGACACCCAGGTGACCGTGGTGCTGCCCCGGCGCGGCTACTCGCCGCTGCTCGGCCGGCTCCTGCACGACCGCACCGCCGACAAGATCGCCCGCGTGGTCAGCCGGATCCCGAACTCCGCCGCCACCATCATCCCGTTCGACGTGCAGGCGCGGCTGGAACTGATGCACGAGCACCCGGCCCGCCAGCCTGCCAACGGTGAACCAGGCCTCCACGAGCATGAACGCCCGGCCCGTCGGCCCGCCAGCGGTGACCAGGACCTGCGCGAGCACGAGCGGCCCCCGGTGCCGCCCGGCGCCACCCCGATCTCCTCCGTCACCGAATACCGCCGGGCCACCGTGGTGGGCCGGGTGCGCAGCATCGAGATCCGGCCGGTGGACCACAGCACGGTGCTGGCCTGCCGGATCACGGACGCCACCGGCGAGCTCACCGCGCTGTTCTACGGCCGCAGCTACATCCCCGGCCTGGAGCCCGGCAGCAAGATCCGCCTCCGCGGCCCGGTCGGCGTGCAGGACGTCGGAACGGTGATGGCCAACCCCGCCTACGAACTGCTGTCCTGACAGCCGCGGCGGCTCCGGACGGTCGCCGCAAATCGCCATAAATCATCACAGGTGTCACTAGCATCCGTGCTCTGCACGCCCGTGAGCGAGGGAGACGGCATGTCGCCGCTGCTCGGCAGCAAGGACACCAAGAAGGACGACCGCCCCGGCGACGCCGAGGTGCTGGCGGAAGCGCAGCGGCTCGCTGCGCTGCCGCTGCCGCAGCTGGCGGCGGAGGTGATGGACAAGGGCTTCAACCCGGGCCCAGCCAGTGACGGGCTGCCGAGCGTCCGGATGATCGCCGAGGAGATCGCCCCCGGGCTGGCCGGGCGCGAGCCGGACGCCTTCCAGGACCTGTATGACGTGGTGGGGGAGGGCATGCAGCTGCTGGAGCACGCCTGCCTGATCCGCTACACGGTCTGGAGCAGCCAGGGCGGCGTGTTCTTCACCGCCACCCGCCTCGGCCGCGCCGCGCTGGCCC
>JBLMWU010000142.1:0-2792 GCA_050257395.1 Gemmatimonadota bacterium
CCGACGCTGATGACCAGGCCGAAGTAGGCGGCGAAGGCCAGGCCCCACAGGGCGTGCCGGCCGGACTGGCGGGCGAACGCGCCGCCGAGCACCGCCATGGCCGCCACCGCGAAGAGGTTGAGCACGACCAGCACGACCGGCACGAGCTGATGCTGGCCGAGGGAGAAGAGCCAGGCCAGGAGCGGGTAACCGATGCGGGTGTAGCGGTAGGACTGGTCCATGGTGATGCCGAACGCGGTGGCGTGCCAGTTGAACGGGTCCAGCGCGAGCCGGTAATAGAACTGCCCGTCATAGCCCGCGGACGGCACCAGGAACAGCCCGCGGGGCAGCTGCGGCCGGTGGGTGTAGACGTGCCCGGCCATGATGAACAGGCTGAGGTGCCCCTTGGCCCAGATCTGCCAGCGGGCCAGCGCGAAGCCGAGCCAGCCGAGGAAGGCGATGATCCCCGGCACCAGCGGCCGGTTCAGCTTTGACCATGACGCTGGCGGGCTTGGCCGGAGAGACCTGTCCTCTTCCGACGTCGACGTGAGCTGCAACCGCAAGCCTCCACCATGGCTGTCTCAGCGTGATGGGAAATTCTTGACCAGGCGCGCGCAGCTTACCAGAGCTAGCCCGTACGCTGTGACCGGCTGCAACGAATACGAACCGCCCGCGAGCACGCGAAGGACGTGTGGTGACCGTGCCGAAAAGCGAGGCGGCGGAGAAGTCCTCCGCCCCGCCTCCCATCACCGCGGCGCAGCGCGCCCCGGGCCGCCGCCTGACCGCCCGCCGCCTGCTCATCGCGGCCGGGTGCGTGCTCGCGGTGGCGCTGCTGTTCATGGCCTACCTGCGGGTCTCCCGGACGTACCCGGAGAACTCGGATGAGTCGAACGACCTGCTGATGGCGTGGGACATGCTGCACGGCAATGTCCTGCTGCACGGCTGGTACCTGTCCGACGTCTCGTTCATCACCACCGAGCTGCCGCAGTACGCGCTGCTCGTGTGGCTGTTCGGGCTGCATGCCGACACCGCCCACATCGCCGCGGCGATGACGTACACCCTGGTGGTGATCCTGGCCGTCCTGCTCGCCCGCGGCTCCGGGCGGCAGGTGCCCAGGACCGAGGGCCGGGTGCGGATGCTGCTGGCGGCCGCGCTGGTGTTCGCCCCCCAGCTCGGGGTGGCCGTCTTCGTGCTGCTGCTGTCCCTCGGCCACATCGGCACGGCCGTGCCGATGCTGCTCACCTGGCTGGTCCTGGACCGCTGGCCGCGGCGCTGGTACACCGTGGCGGCCGTCGGGCTGCTGCTGACCTGGGTGCTCATCGCCGACCCGCTGGCCCTGCTGGTGGGCGTGGCGCCCCTGGTGGCGGTGTGCGCGCTGCGCGCCGCGCGCGCCGCCCTCCGCCGCGACGGCCAGGACGGCCAGGACGGCCGGGGTGGCCAGCTCCGGGCGGTCCTGCGGGCCAGCTGGTACGAGCTGTCGCTGGCGGTGGCGGCCATCGCCGCTCAGGGCCTGGCCTCGCTGGCCGGCCGGCTGCTCCAGGCCTACCTGCACCCGCTGCCCTACCAGCTCGCCCCGCTGAGCACCTGGCCCAAGCACGCCTTCGTGACCGGCAAGGGGCTGCTCGCGCTGTTCGGGGCCAAGCCTGAGGGGCCGCCCGCCGCGCTGGCGTTCGCGCTGCTGCACCTGGCTGGGGTGGCCCTGGTCGCGTGGGCCGCCTGGCGGGTGGCGCGGCACTTCCTGTCCTGGCCCGACATGCTCAGCCAGGTCCTGCTGCTGGCGATGGTCCTCAACGTGGCCGCGTACGTGCCGAGCACGCTGGCCAACGCGACCGACCTCAACGCGCGGGAGTTCGCGCTGGTCTTGCCGTACGGGGCGGTCCTCGCGGCCCGGACGCTGGCGTCCGGTTTCCAGGCCCGCCTCCAGACCGGCTGGCGTTCGGCGGGGCGGGCCGGCCGGGCTGGCCTCCTGGCGGGCGGCGTCCTGCTCGCCGGCTATGCCGCCAGCCTGGGCTGGGCGGCCGCCCAGCCGTCCGTCCCCCCGATGAACGCGCGCCTGGTCACCTTCCTCGAGGCCCACCACCTGACCAGCGGGATCGGCGGCTACTGGGAATCGAGCGTGGCCACGGTGGGCAGCGGCGGCGCCGTCACGATCCGGGCCGTGCTGCCCGGCACGCTGCAGCCCGACCTGTGGGAGGCCAAGAGCGCCTGGTACGACCCCAGGTCCAACTGGGCGAGCTTCCTGGTCACCAGCTCCACGCCCGGGTTCTTTCACCACTGGCAGCCCGATCCCGCCGCGCTGGCGGCACTGGGCAAGCCGGTCAGGATCTACCGCACCGGCCCCTACACCGTGTACGTCTACGACAAGAACCTGCTGGCCGCGCTGCCCCGCCGATAAGCACCCCCAGGCAAGCCAACACGCGGGTGGTGCTGTTGTCAGGGGGCGACGGGACGTAGCCTTGGCGTGTGGATCGGCGAATATACGGGGTCGAGAACGAGTACGGCGTCACGTGCACCTTCCGCGGGCAGCGGAGGCTCTCACCGGACGAGGTAGCGCGCTACCTGTTCCGGCGGGTGGTGTCGTGGGGCCGGAGCAGCAACGTCTTCCTCAGGAACGGGGCGCGCCTGTACCTCGACGTGGGCAGCCACCCGGAGTACGCCACCCCGGAATGCGACAACGTGCTCGACCTGGTCGCCCACGACAAGGCGGGGGAGCGGATCCTGGAGGGCCTGCTCGTCGACGCCGACCGGCGGCTGCGCGAGGAGGGCATCGCCGGGGACATCTACCTGTTCAAGAACAACACCGACTCGGCCGG
>JBLMWU010000143.1:0-31500 GCA_050257395.1 Gemmatimonadota bacterium
GCGCCGGTTTGGCGGCTGAAGGGGCGGCGGCCCGGCCGGGCCGCGGGGCCGAGGGGACCGCCCCGGCCGGCCCGCCCGGTCACGGCGACTGCGGCAGCTGCCCCAGTCCGCCCGCACGTGGCTCCGGCCGCCACCCGAGGCCCTGGCAGGCGAGGATCCGCTCGAACGGCAGGCCGGCCCGCTCGCTCACCGCCCGGACAGCCTGCTGCGGCCCGCGGAACAGGCACAGCAGGACCTCGTCCTCGGTCATCAGCAGCGCGCCGAGGAAACTGACACCGGCGCCGGGCTGGCCGGCCAGCGCCGCCCGGATCTGGGTGGCCAGCAGCTCCGCGGACGCCGGCGTGAGGCCGGGCAGCAGGCACTCGGCGACCTGCCAGTCCGTCCGGGCCCCGGATTCCGTCATGACGGGACCGTAGGCGCCCGGGCCGGCCGGCCGCGTCGGGGAAAACCCTACGATCAGCCGCGCGGGTGGCGGCCGGCCCCGCCGTCCGCCGCCGGGCCCGCGGCTGCGGCGGGCAGGCGGCGGGCGAGCTCGGCCCGCGAGCGCACGCCGAGCTTGCGGTAGGCGCGGGTCAGGTTGGCCTCCACCGTCTTGGGCGACAGGAACAGCCGGGCAGCGATCTCGTGGTTGCGCAGGCCGGCGCCGGCGAGTTCGGCGATCTCCTGCTCGGTGCGGGTGAGCTGGGCCCCGTCTCCCCGCCCGGCCCTGGCCCGGTCCCGCTCGTCCCGGGCTACCGCCGCCCAGCCGGCCGCGCCCGCCGCCGCGAACAGCCGGGCCGCCTCGGCCAGGCTGGCGGCGGCCCGCTGCCGTTCGTTGCGGCGGCGGCACAGCCGGCCCAGGGCCAGCAGGGTCCGGCCGTGCTCGACCGGCATGTCCAGGCCCTGATGGGCGGCCAGGGCCTGCTCGTAGCTGGCGAGCGCGCCGTCCAGATCGCCGCGGGCGGCGTTCAGCAGGCCGCGGCAGCGGGCGGACACCGCGAGGATCCACGGCCGCGGCAGCGCCCGCGCCCGCGCCTCCAGCCGGCTCACCAGGGTTGCGGCGCGGGCCAGGTCGCCCAGGCCGATCACGGCCTCGGCGTGGTCGGCGTGGTAGCGGTCGCCCGCGGGCTCCCGGGCGTGGATCGCCTGGGTGATCTCGTCGGCGCGGCTGAGCTGCCGGTCGGCTTCGGCCAGGTCGCCGCTGGACAGGGCGGCCAGGCCGAGCACGGACCGGGCCAGCCCTTCCAGCGCCCGGTCCGGCAGGGCTTCCAGCCGGCGGAGCATCTCCGCGCCGTCCGCGCGGGCCTGCGCCAGGTCACCCGCCAGCGCCAGCACCCGGCCCCGGGCGCACAGCGCCACCAGCAGGTAGGTCTCCTGCTCGGTCTGGCTGGCCAGGTCGAGTGCCTCGCCCGCGAGCGCGCGGGCCCGCTCCATCCGCCCGGTCAGGGCCTCGATGTAGGCGAGCTGGGCCAGCACCCCGCAGCTGCTCGCCTCGTCTCCCTGCCCGGAGAACACCCGCAGCAGGTCCGTGAAGCGCTCCCGGGCGAGCGCGAAGTCGTCGAAGTTCCGCGCCCAGACCGCCGGGACGGTGCTCACCTCCCAGGTGGCGGCGTCCTGCTGGAGCCGCATGCCGCGCTCGATGTCCGCGTGGTCGGCGCCCCGCCCGGCGTACAGCCGCCACATGGCGCGGTTGTGCAGGGAGAACGAGTACAGCAGCGGGTCGGCCTGCTCGTCCAGCAGCGCGAGCGCCGCCTCGCTGTGCTCGACCCCGAGGTCGCAGTCCTCCGCCAGCGCGGAGATCCGGGCGTGGATGCGGGCGCGCAGCGCCGGCGTCTCCGCCTCGCTGAGCGCCTGGGCCAGCCGGGCCTGCCCGCCGTCGCCCTCCCCCTGGGTCCACAGCACGCTGCCCAGCTCCAGCAGCACGCCGGCCCGGTCCTCGCCCGGCGGCAGCGAGCCCAGCGCCCGTTCCAGATCCCGCCGGGCGCCGCTCGGGTCGCCTGCGAAGTAGCGGCAGTCAGCGAGCGCCAGTTCCCGCCGCACCACCGCGGCCCGGTCGCCCGGCGGGGTCAGCTGCCGGGCGAGCTCCCGCAGCTCGACGGCGGCGTCGGCGGCGCCGCGGGCGGCCGCGGTGCCGGCCGCCTCGTCCAGGATCGCGGCGGTGGGCTCGTCCGGGCCGGCCGTGGCCAGCGCCAGGTGACGCGCCCGTTCCTCCAGCCGGCCGGCCCGCGCGGCCAGGTCGCGGTGCAGGGCGCGGCGGGTGGCGGCCGGCAGCGACCCGTACAGCGCGGACCCGAACAGCGGGTGGGTGAGCTCCACCCGGCCGTCCGGGCGGACCCGGGCGATGCCCGCCCGCTCGGCCGGCGCCAGCGCCTCCAGGTCGAGGCCGGCGGCGGACGGATGGGACTGGGCCGCCACCACGGCCAGCACGTCCCGGGTGGCCCGCGGCAGCCGGCGCAGCCGCAGCAGCGCCAGGTCCCGGTGGTCACCGGGCACCGGCAGCGGCTGGCCGGGCGGCGGCACGCCCAGCCGGTGGAGCTCGCTGGCCATCTCCAGCGCGTAGAACGGGTTGCCGCCAGCGGCCCGGTGCACCCGCACCAGCACCGGCCGGGCAAAGGAGGCGCCGAGCGCCTGCCGCAGCAACTGGTGCAGGGCGGCGACGCTGAGCGGGCCGACCGGCAGCCGCTGGCGGGGCGGCCAGGTGCCGGGGTCGCTGAGCCCGCTGGCCGCCCACCCGGCGTCCTCGCCGACCCGCAGGGCCGTGAGCAGGCGGACCGGCCGGTCCCCCAGCCGCCGGAGGGCGAAGGCCACCGCCCGCGCCGACGCCGGGTCGAGCCACTGGAAGTCGTCGATGGCGAGCAGCAGCGGGCCGGTGCCCGCGAGCGCGCCGAGCAGCCCGGTCAGGCCGGTCCCCACGGCCCGGGGGTCCAGGTTGCCCTCGCCGGCTTCCTCCCGCAGCAGCGCCACCGCCAGCGGCCGCCGCTGCGGGGCCGGGAGCTGGCCGAACTCCCCGTCCGGGACCGGGCGGAGCAGGTCGGCGAGCCCGGCGTAGGAAAGCCCGGCGTCGGACCGGGCCGGGCGGCAGGAGAGCACCTGCCAGCCCTGCTGGCCGGCCCGGCGGAGGATCTCCGCCCACAGCGTGGTCTTGCCGATCCCGGGCTCGCCCTCGATCACCAGCAGCGGCTCGCCTGGCGCCACCTGGCCGTCCGCGCCAGGCCCCAGCCAGGCCGCAGCCAGGCTCAGCTCCGCGTCCCGGCCCAGAATCTCCCGCTCAGCGAGGGTGCCGGCCATCCTGTCCCACCATGATCACCTCGGCCTGCCACGGATTTCCCGGCCATCGGGACGGACAACAGGACGCGATCATGACGCGAGCCCGTAACGAGCGGCTTCCGGTGCCCGGCATTTTACTGACGAATGGCCGGTATGTGCCCATTTCGTGGCCATCTGCCGCGTCAGCGCTCCGGCACGTCCACGCAGACCAGGCCCCAGGGGCGGTCCCGCACCCGGGTCATGACCAGGGTGGCCCGCCTGGAGCCGGACAGCCGCAGCGACCGGTGCAGCCGTTCCGTGTCGCCGGCCAGGCCGCGGCGGCGGATGTCCACCGCGCCGATGCCGAGCCCGCGCAGCCGGGCGGGCAGCTGCTTCTGGTTCCACGGCGCGGAGTCGATCACCCGCAGCGTGCGGGCGAACGGGGTGCTGGCGCGGGTGTCCGCGGACAGGAACGCGATCTGCTCGTCGATCTGCCAGGCAGCCAGCAGCCGCGCCAGGTCGGCCACGGCCCCCGCCCTGGTGACCGCAGGGCTGGGGTCGAACAGGTACTCCCCGGGCTCACGCACCTCGACCGGCGGGCCGGGCTGCGGGGTGAGCGTATGCCCCGCCGGCAGGATGGTCGCCCGGGTGGCCGCGGTGGCCAGCGCCGGGGACCAGGCAACGGCCTCCTTGAGGTCCCGGCCGACGGCGATGAACTCCAGCTCCCAGCCGCCGGGCACCGCGTCGCGGGGCAGGCCGGGCGCGGCCTTGATGCCGACCCGGTCCACCCGCCCGGCCAGGCCCAGGCACCACTCCAGCGGCGGCTCGCTCACCCCGGTGCGCAGCCGCCCCCGCCCGGTGCGCCGCGCCGGGTCGATGAACACCGCCGCCACCTCGTCCAGGCCGGCGTCGCGGACGTCGGCGGCCAGCGTGGTGACGTTGCCGGCCACGCCCAGCACCTCTGCGTTGGCCCGGGCGATCCGCAGGTGCAGCGGGTCGCTGTCGACGGCGAGGACCTGATGCCCGGCGGCCAGCGCGAGCAGGTCGCCGCCGATGCCGCAGCACAGGTCGGCCAGCCGGCCGGCCTCCCGGTAGCGGTGAGCCCGGTAGCCGGCCACCACCTCGGCGGACGCCTGCTCCAGGCCGGGCCGGGTGAAGTACATCTCCATCGCCCGGCTGAACTTGGTGCGCGCCGCCAGCCGCAGCTCGTGCTGGGTCAGCGCGTCCGCGACCAGGGCGGCCGGGTAGCGGGCGCGCAGCCGGGTGCCAAGCCGCAGCCCCGCGTCCGGGCCGGACGGCTCGTCGCGCAGCACCGCCAGCAGCTCCTGGCCGGTTCCGGACAGCAGCGCCTCGAACCGGGCGACGGCCTCACCAGCGGAGCTTGACAACCCCTGCCACCCCTATAGCCTACTTACCTGATAGGAAATCTGCCCGTCCCGACCTGGCAAAGGGGCCCCTGATGAGCGTGACCGACGAGTACCTGGCGAACAACGCCCGCTACGCGGAGACCTTCACCGGGCCGCTGCCGATGCCCCCGGCCAAGGGGGTCGCCGTTATCGCCTGCATGGACGCCCGGCTCAACGTATACGCGATCCTCGGCCTGGGCGAGGGCGAGGGGCACGTGATCCGCAACGCCGGCGGGGTCGTGACCGACGACGCGATCCGCTCCCTGGCCATCAGCCAGCGGCTGCTCGGGACCAGCGAGATCATCCTGATCCACCACACCGACTGCGGGATGCTCACCTTCACCGACGACGGCTTCAAGCGGTCCATCCAGGAAGAGACCGGGATCAAGCCGCCGTGGTCCGCCGAGGCTTTCGGCGACCTGGCCGAGGACGTGCGGCAGTCGATCGCCCGGATCAAGGCCAGCCCGTTCGTCCCGCACAGGGACAGCATCCGGGGCTTCGTGTTCGACGTCGCCACCGGCAGGCTCAGCGAGGTGTCCTGACGCTGGCCCGCGGGCTGCCGGTCAGCTCCGCCCGCGGGCGGAGCCGGCCGGGCCCGGGGCGGCCGCGGCGGGCCGGCCGATGCCGCGGCGGCGCTGGGCGCCCCAGCCGCCCTTGCCGCGCAGCACGTCGATCATGACGATCGTCCGCCAGAAGTCGTTGACCTGCCGGAAGCCGATGTTCTCCAGCACGGCGTAGAGCATCATCCGGGCGATGTCCCGGCCCCGGCGGTGGCGGCGGAAGTTGAACTCCTCCAGCGCCAGCGCGGCGAGCGTGAGCAGGATCCCCACACCGAACGCGATCACCAGGAACGCGACCAGGAACAGCACGGACAGCTGGCCGGTCGCGGCGGCCAGGATGATGATCACCGGCCCGAGGATCTCCACCAGCGGGCCCAGGAACTCGAAGAACAGGAAGTACGGCAGCGCCAGCATGCCGAACGCGCCGTAGCGCGGCCTGCCGATCGCCCGCCAGTGGCGAAGCAGCGTCTGCCCGACCGCCCGGTGCCAGCGGCGCCGCTGGGTCCCCAGCGAGCGCATGTCCTCTGGCACCTCGGTCCAGCAGACCGGGTCGGGCACGAACACCATCCGGTAGGGCAGCTTGCGGTCGCGGAAGTACTGGTGCAGCCGCACCACCACTTCGACGTCCTCGCCGGAACTCTCCGGCCAGTAGCCGCCGGCGTCTTCCAGCGGCTCGCGCAGGTACAGCGCGAAGGCACCGGAGATGATCAGCAGCGCGTTCAGCCGGGTCCAGCCGACCCGCCCGATGAGGAACGCCCGGAAGTACTCGATCACCTGCAGCGTGGCCAGCCTGCTGCGCGGCAGCCGGATCTCCGTGATCCGGCCATGGTCGATGGTGCAGCCGTTGGCGATCCGGACGATCCCGCCCGCCGCCACCACATGCTCCGGGTCTTCCAGGATCGGCGCGGCCACCTGCAGCAGCGCGTCCGGTTCGATCAGCGCGTCGGCGTCGAGCGAGCACACGTACCCGTAGCGGGCGGCGTTCAGGCCGGCGTTGAGCGCGTCGGCCTTGCCGCCGTTCTCCTTGTCGAGCACGCACAGCTCCGGATGGCGGCGGCTGGTGTAGCTGCCGCGCACCGGCCCGGTGGGCAGCTGGTCGCGCAGCGCCCGGACGGCCGGCGCCAGCTCGAAGGCACCGGCCAGCCGGGCCAGGGTGTCGTCCGTGGAGCCGTCGTTCACGACGATGAGCTCATACCGCGGGTACCGCAGATCCAGCAGCGACCGGACGCTCTCGACCACCCCGGCCGCCTCGTTGAACGCGGGCATGATCACGGTGATGCCCGGCGTGAACGGCGAGCTGAACGCCTCCTCCAGGGTGCCGTAGGTGCGGCGGCGCAGGTGATCGCCGACCGACCGGGTCGCGAGCACGGTGAACACCAGGTACAGCCCGTTGAGCGCCGCGAAGTAGGCGATCGAGATGATCGCCACCACCACGAAGAACGCGTGCCACCCGGTCACGTGAGCGCCAGGGCGGCCTGGTCGGCGGCTTCGGCGAGCTGGCGGCTGTGCGCCGCCTCGCGCCGGGCCAGCTGCGGGTCGGTCCCGGCGAGCGCGTGCGCCGCGGCGCGGGCCACGTCGAAGAGGTCACCCCGGGCGTGGGCGAGCAGCGGCCCGGCCGCGCGCGGGTCCCGCAGCCGCCCCAGGGCGGCCGCGGCCGCGGCCCTGACCCCTGGGATCCGGTCCTCGAGAGCCGCTATCAGCGCGGGCACGCTGTGCGCGCTGCCGAGCCGGCCGAGCCCGGCCGCCGCCTGCTGGCGCACCTGGGCGGAGCTGTCCCGCAGCCGGCCCTCCAGCAGCTCGGCGTCGGCGGCGGTACCCAGCAGGCCGAGCAGCTGCACGGCGCCGGCCCGGGCCCCCGCTTCGGGGCTGCCGGCCAGGTCCCGCAGCCTGGGCGCGGCCGGCGGGCCCAGCTGCAGCAGGGACCAGCGGGCCAGCAGCCGCGGCACCCGCGCGCTGGCCAGCGCCGCCAGCAGGCTGCCGGCGGCCTCGGGCTGGCCGAGCCTGCCCAGGCTGCGGGCGGCGGCGGTCCGCACGTCCTGGTCAGGATCGGCCAGCGCAGCCATGAGCGCGTCCGCGGTCTCCGGCGGGCCGATGTCGCCGAGCCGGTGCGCGGCGAACGCACGCCGCCAGCCGTGCCGGGAGCGCGCCAGCTCCCGCAGCTCCCGGTCGACCACACCCTGGCGCTGGAAGTAGGCCACGATCCGGTCCCGGGCCGGCCCGCGCAGGACCTGCGCGTAGTGCCCGAGCATGTCGGCGAGCAGTTCCTGCTCGGGCGCGCTCAGGCCAGCCGGCAGCTCCTCCCCGCTGCTGATGAACCCGAGCACCGCCGGCCGCAGCTGGCGCTCGAGCTCCAGATTGCGGAGTTCACGGCGCAGCAGCACCACCCGCCGCCAGGCGATCACCCCGAGCAGGAACACGCTCACCCCGCCGAGCACGAACGCGATGACCGTCAGGACCGCCACGGCGTCATCGCCTGCCCAGCACGGCCCGGACCCGGGCGACGAGTTCATCCGGATTGAACGGCTTGCGCAGGTAGTCGTCCGCACCCGCCTCGAACCCGCTCGCGACGTCGGTCTCCTGGGCGCGGGCGGTCAGCAGGATGACCGGCAGCCGCCTGGTCTGTTCCTCCTCCCGGAGCCGGCGGGTCAGCTCGAAGCCGTTGAGCTTCGGCATCATCACGTCGAGCACGGCGAGGTCGGGATCTGTGTCGAGGGCGAGCCGGAGCGCCTCCTCGCCGTCGCCGGCGCTGACCACCTCGTAGCCGGAGTGGGTGAGCCGGTAGACCAGGAGGTCCAGCACGTCCGGCTCGTCGTCGGCGACCAGGACGGTAGCCGGGTGGCTGTCCCCGCCCGGCGTGACCGGGTCTGTCATGCGGTTGCCTCCTCCCGGGCTGCCAGCGGCAGCTCCACCACGAATACCGATCCCGGTCCCTCGTGCTCGGCCAGCCGGATGCTGCCGTGGTGCCCCTCGGCGATGGCCTGGCAGATCGCCAGGCCCAGGCCTGTCCCGCTGATGCCGCGCTCGGTGGCCGACGAGGCGCGGTAGAAGCGCTGGAAGAGATGCGGCCGGTCCTCCGGCGGAATGCCGATGCCGGTGTCGCTGACCGTGACCCGGCACCAGCGGCCAGCGCTGGCCACGCTGAGGCAGACCTGCCCGCCGCGGGGCGTGAACTTGATGGCGTTGGTGAGCAGGTTGTCCGCCAGCTGCAGCAGCCGGGCCCGGTCGCCGTACAGCACCGCGGGCTGCGCGGCCTCCACGGTGAGTGCGACCCCGTGGGCGCCGGCCTGCGGGCCGGCCAGTTCCGCCGCCTCCCGGGCGATCCCGGCCATGTCCACCTCGGCGAATTCCAGGCTGAGCCGGCCGGACTCGATCTGCCCGGCCAGCAGCAGGTCGCCGACCTGGCGCATCAGCCGGTCGCTGTTGCGCTGGATGGTGGTCAGGAACTTGCGCTGCTCGGCGGTGAGCGGGCTTGGCTCCTCCCCGAGCAGAATGTGCAGCCACCCGGTCATGGAGCTGAGCGGGGTGCGCAGCTCATGGGACACGGTGGACACGAACTCGTCCTTCATCCGCTGGGTCTCCGCCTCGGTCCGCATCCGCTCGATGTACTGGGCGATCTGGCCCGCCAGCGAGGTCAGGGTGCTGGTCAGCCCCGGCTCGGCGAGGTCCCGGTCGCCGAAGAACTCCGCGATCGCCAGCACCCGGCTGTTGCGGCCCACGGCCGGGATGGCGACCGCGCTCCGCAGCCGCGGGTCCGCGGGCAGCCCGGTCCGGGGCGGCTCGCGGGACAGGTCCCGCAGCAGCACCGGCTCGCGCCGCTGCAGCGCCAGCCCGGCGGGCCCCTCCCCGGCCGGCAGCCCGTCCGCCGCCAGCCGCCGGGCCAGTTCCGCGAAGCCGGGGGCCGCGTAGGTCACCGTGCAGGTCAGGCGGGTGCCGTGCTGCCGTGCCAGCCAGCCGAGCCCGATCGGCAGGCCGAGCCCGTCGCAGGCGGCGGTCATCGCGCGGTGCCAGATGTCCTCGTCGCCGGGACCGGCCTCGGCGATGACCCGGGTCACGGCGTGCTGGGTGTCCCGCTGCGCCTCGGTCCGCTTGCGGGGCGCGATATCCAGGAAGCTGACCACCACCCCGGTGATCCGGTCGCCTTCGTACAGGGGGTTGGCGGAGTACTCCACCGGGAACGGGGTCCCGTCCCGGTGCCACAGCACCTCGTCGGTGACCCGCGAGCCGTTGCCGGTCTGGAAGACCCGGGACACCGGGCACTCGGAGTAGGGGTAGGGCGTCCCGTCAGCCCGTGAGTGATGGATGATCTCGTGCAGCTCGCGGCCGACCAGGTCGTCGCGCGCATACCCGAGCTGGCGGACAGCGGCGTCGTTGACCAGGGTGGCCCTGGCGTCCGGGCCGATCACATAGATGCCCTCGTCGGTCGAGGCCAGCAGGGTCTGCATCTCGTGCGCGGACCGCTCGACCTGCCGCCGCGACAGCGCCTCGGCGCAGGCGACCGCCGCCTGGTCGGCAAGCCCCGCCAGCACCGCCAGCTCCGCGTCGGCGAACCGCCCGCCGCTGGCCCGGCCCAGGCTGACCACGCCGACGATCCGGTCGCCGTGCCGCAGCGGCAGGTGCAGTTCGTGCCGTGCCCGGTAGCGGCCCGCGATCCCCGGGACGGACAGGGTGGCCTGCGCGGGAGCCGCCTGGACGGGGCGCTGCTCGGCGACCGCCCGGCCCGCCAGCCCTTCCCCCGGCACCAGGCCCGGGAGGGGCTCGCGGCCGCCCAGGCCCCGCCACGCGGCGGGCAGCAACTCGCCCGTGCCGTCCGTGCGCAGATAGAGCGCTCCCATCTCGGCCGCGACCGCGTCGGCCATGCCCTGCAGCGCGACGGCGGTGACCGACGCGACGCCCGATGCTTCGGCCAGCTCGTCGCCGTAGGTGCGGAGCAGTTCGCTGTGGGCCTTCTCGCGCTCCGCCTCGGCGAGCGCCTCGGTGAGCCTGGCCTGCTGCTGCTCCAGCGCATCCCGTCCCCGCTCCAGGCTGGCGGCCATGGCGTTGAAGCTGCGGCTTGTCTCACCCAGCTCGGGCGCGCCGCGCTCGGGTACCCGGATCGACAGGTCGCCGCCTGCCACCCGGGAAGTGGCGGCGGCCAGCCGCCGCAGCGGCCGGACCACCGCGCGCTGGACGGTGGTGGACGCCGTCAGCACGGCCAGCCCGCCGACGGCCATGCCGGCGATGCCCAGCGCGAACGCGACGTCGGCCAGCCGGCCGGCGTAGCCGGCCCGGGCCGCGCTGATGCGGGTTTCGGTGTCGGTGAAGACCGCGAAGCGGGACCTGATCGCGTCGACGCGCTTCTTCCCGCCGCCGGTGGCCGCGATGCCCCGGGCCCGGCCGAGCTGCCCGGCGGTCACCGTCCTGATCAGCGGCTGCGCCCAGGTCTGCACGTAGCCGCCGACCTGCGCGCTGATGAGGCTGAGCTGCTCCTGCTGCCGCCGGTCGCCGTCGACCAGCAGCCTGAGCCGGCGCACCAGCGCGGGGTACTGGCGCAGCGCCCGGCCGTAGGGCTGCAGGAACCGGGGCTGGCCGGTGAGCAGATAGCCGCGCAGCCCGGTCTCCAGATCCAGCACGCTGCGCTCCAGCCGGTTCGCGGTGCTCACGGTCTGGAGCGCGCGCACCTGCCGGCTGCTCGCGGCGCGCAGCTGCTGCACGGCGAACGTCATCAGCCCGAACCCCCCGACCACCAGTACCGCGAGCAGCACGCTGGCCAGCAGGGTCCGGAACGCCAGACCCCGCGTGACCCGGCGTTCCGCTGGCTGCCCGTCCCCTGGTGATCCGGCCATATCACATCGATCGTAACTCAGCGTGTTGATATGACTTCGATCCGCAGCCGGGAGGCCGGCAGGTCCGGCCGGGAGCGCGGCTGGGTCAGCGGTGCCGGCGGTGCCGCCCGGCCTCCGGCCGGCTCTGCCCGTGCGCACCGGCTGCCGCGCGCGGCGGTGGCACCGGGAGCGCGGCCGGGAGCACGCCCGTCTCGGCCCCGGCCGCGCCCACGGCGTCCTCCGGGACGGCCGCCGCCAGCAGCGACGTCATGGCGAATGCCATCCCGCGATCCCACCGGATCACCGGCTGGGCGATCCAGAAGTAGTAGTCGCCGCCCTGCTGGCAGGCCGGGCAGATCAGCCGGCCGAACGCGTCCTCCCGCCAGCCGGCGGCTATCGCGCGGGCCCGGGCGTCGGCCTCGCCGAGCGCCTCCGGGTCGGCGTGCCGGGCGATGCACCGGCCCGCCTGGCACCACACCCGGGGCAGCCGGAGTTCGTCCCCGATGACCGGCCGCTCGGTGAGCGGGACCGGATGCAGCAGCGGATCGCCCGCCGGCCCGGCGGCACCGGCCGGCCGCCAGGCGGCCGGGTCGCCGCCGGGCGCGGGCCGCTGTGCCTGCGGGCCTGGCTGCTGCCAGGGGACGGGGACGGGGGCCAGCGCCCGCCGCCACTCAGGCTCCGGCTCTTCCCTCTCCTGTCCCGCTGATTCTTGTCCCGCTGGGCCCTGTCCTCCCGGGGCCTGCCTGGCTGGCCACTCCGGATCGCCTGCTGGCAGCCGGGGCTGCGGCACGCGTGCCAGGCCGCCGCCCGCGCCGGGATCCCACTCCGGCGCGGCCAGCCGGTCCGCGTCGTCGCGCAGCCGGCCAGGCCAGCCCGCGTCATCGCGCAGCCTGCCGGGCCAGCCCGCGTCATCGCCCGGCTGATCAGGCCAGCGCGGCGTATCCCGCTGACCGGGACGCCCGGGCATCCTGATCATGAGGGGCACACCTCCTCCGCGGCTGACGGTGACCGCCGCGATCCGGGCAGGGACTGGGGTGCACCCGGATTACCCGGCTCCGCTGTTCGCCCGGATTACCCGGCTTTTTCCCTTTGAAACATTTGCCCCGGGTGGTGACTGTCCGTGCCCAGGGGCGGACGGGCCCGCCGGCCCGCTGCCAGCGGCGCCGCAGCAGCATGCAGGACGCCGCGGACCGTGGCGCCGCGCCACAGGTTGCGGGCGCGGTGCCACTGACGGCGGGAGTCGAGGCAGATGCCGTGGACCTCGACCGCCGCCCCGGCGGCCCCGAGACGGCTGGCGAGCGCCGTCAGCGCCGCCGTCCAGCAGCGGTCCTCGCGGGCGTGGCCGCCGCAGGCGAGGTACAGCTCGCCGAGCGGATCACCGGCCCGCATGAGCAGCTGGGCGCGCAGGATGGTCCGCTCCGCGGGCCGTTCCGCGGACACGGTCAGCCAGGCGGCCTGCAGGTGCCCGGGCGGGCTGGCCAGCGTGCACGATTCGTCGTCCGCGTAGAGCACCGGCACCCCGGTGGACAGGGTGACCCCGCCGGTGGTCACGGCGAGCAGGGCGGCGTCCGCGGGTGTGAGGCCGCCGAGGGGGACGGCGAGCCGGTCGCCGGCCGGGTACAGCCCGGGCACCTCCGCCTTCCAGGCGGCGATCGCTGCCCGCGGGGAGACCTGGCCGCCCAGGTTCACCCGGTAGGCCTTGTGCCACATCTTGCCGAAGCCGCCCGCGGGCCCGGGCAGGCTGCGGCGGGCCGGCCTGCACGCCCGCCCGGCAGTGCTGGCGCGCCCGGCGATGCGGGTGCGCCCGGCCCACCCGGGACTGCCGGCCCGCCCCCGCTCGCCGGCCCCGGTCGTTTCCCCCATGACTTCCCCCCACATAGTCACTATCTGAAATCAGGCAACTCCGAAGAGTGCATAGTGATCTTATGTAGGTCCCTCCCGCCCGCCGATGGCCGGATGGGGTGGTCCGGAATGCCACTAGACTCCGGCACCAGAGCAGCCATTGCCGGCCAGGGCCGGCGCCGGTGCGGAGGTGGGGGCGGTTTACCGGTCCGGCACACGCTTGTCCGTGACAGCGCTGCCCTTTCTCATCATGGGGGCAGTGACACTCGCTGATGCCCTGACCGGTCCCACGACAGGCCTGATACCGCTGCTCTCGCTCGGGCCGGCGTTCGCCGCGGTCTTCCAGGGGCTGCGCAACACCGTGCTCATCGGCGCGGTCGCGCTGGTGCTGTGTGTCGTGGATGCCTCCGCCGAAGGCGGCATCAGCCTCCGGGAGGAAGTGTTCGCGATCGTCACGGTCGCCGGGGTGACGGTGGCCGCGGTGATCGCCGGGATTGCCCGCGAGCGCCGCGAGCGGGAACTCGCGGACGTGCGCACGATCGCTGAGATCGCCCAGCGGGTGGTGCTGCGGCCGGTGCCTGCCAGCGCGGGCCCGGTCCGGTTCGCGGTGCGTTACCTGTCGGCCGCGGCCCGCGCCCAGATCGGCGGGGACCTGTACGACGTGATGCCAGGATCGGACGGCACCCGGCTCATCCTGGGCGACGTGCAGGGCAAAGGGCTGGCCGCCGTGCAGACGGCCGCCGCCGTGCTGGGTGCCTTCCGGGCCGCCGCGGAGGAGGATTCCGCCGGGCTGGAGGCGATCGCCTGCCGGATCGAGACCAGCTTGCGCCGCCAGCTGCCGGGGGAGGAGTTCGCCACCGCGGTGCTGGGTCACGTCAGCCCGGACGGGACCAAGGTCTCCCTCCTGGCCTGCGGGCATCCGGCACCGCTGCTGATGCCGGCGGGCGGGCCGCCCCGGCCCGCCGACCCGCTCAGCCCGGGCCTGCCGCTGGGCCTGGCGGACCTGGCGGACGTGCCCCGCGACGTCACCACGATCGGCCTGGGCCCGGGTGACGCCCTGCTGTTCTACACCGACGGGGTGAGCGAGGCCCGGGCCAAGAGCGGCGCCTACTACCCGCTGCTGGAGTCCTGCGCCGCGCTGGACTGCCGGGATCCCGAGGCCGCGCTGGAGTGGCTGCAGCGGGACGTGCTGCGGCACGTGGGCCATCCGCTCGCCGACGACGCGGCCCTGCTCCTGGTCACCCGCCCGGCCGGGTAGCGAGGCACCAGCCGCCGGCGGGCTGTATCGCCGGGTTTGCCCTATGCTCGGTCCGGGTGGGCAGCGGGAACACCGGCAGCCCGCCAGGGAAGGGCACCTCGTGGTGCCAGGCCGCCGCAAAGGAAACCGCCGTGCCGGACAACGAAGGCAACCCGGGCACCGCGCAGCCGAGCCAGTCCGCGAACGGCAGCGCCGCGAACGGCAGCGCCGCGAACGGCAGCGCCGTGAATGGCAGCGCCGCGAACGCCAGCGCAGCGGACCGCGGGAAACCGGGCTGGGCCGCCCGCGGCACGCCCACCCAGGCTCGCCCGCGGGCCGGCCGGACGATGCGCCTGCTCACCGCGGGCCTGCTGATGGCCGTCGCCGCAGCCGGGGCCGGCCTGGTGACCTACCTGCTGGCCCGGCCGCCAGGCCCGGCCGCGCAGCAGCCGCGCCCCTCGGGCATCCCGGCCGCCATCTCCACCCAGCTCGCCAACCTGATGGAGCTCAGCCCGCTGCCCGGCATCCCGGCACCCGGGTTCACCCTCACCGACCAGGCCGGGCACACGATGCCGCTGTCGGCCTTCCGGGGCAAGGCCGTGGTGCTCGAGTTCATGGACCCGCACTGCACCGACATCTGCCCGATCGTGTCGCAGGAGTTCATCGACGCCTACCGCGAGCTGGGCCCGGCAGCGGGCAAGGTCGTCTTCGTGGCGGTCAACGTCAACCAGTACCACGCGGCCGTGGCGGACATGGCCTCGTTCTCCCGCGCGCACCAGCTCACCACGATCCCGGACTGGCATTTCTTCACCGGCCCGCTCCCCCAGCTGGCGGCGGTCTGGCGCGGCTACCACATCGACGTGCAGGCCCCGAACCCGAACGCCGACATCGTCCACACCTCGGCGGTGTACTTCATCGACCCCCAGGGCCGCGAGCGCTTCCTGGCCTCGCCAATGGTCGACCACACCAAGTCGGGGACCGCGTTCCTGCCCGTGCGGCAGATCGCCGCCTGGGGCCACGGCATCGCCGTGCTCGCCCGCGGCCTGGCCCGCTGACCCGCCCCGCCCGGCTGTCAGCCTGCTCCCCGAGCCCCCGGCCGGCTCCGCGGCTGGTCAATGTGCTGCCCCGCGCTAGGGTGGCCGGGAGCGGGGGGAGGACAGCCGGGGGATGCTGCGGGGCCGTTCCAGGGCTGAGGTGCTGCTGCAGGGGCTGCCGTTCCTGATCATGGCGGCGGTCGCAGTCAGCTATGTCATCGCCGGGCCGAGCCTGGGGATCGCCGCCCTGTTCTCCCTCGGGCCCGCCTTCGCCACCCTGACCGGCGGGATCCGGCACACGCTGGTCCTCAGCGCGGTCGCGCTGGTGCTCTGCGCGATCCTGGCCGGCCTGGAAGGGCAGCTGGGCACGCAGGTGACCATCGTCGCTTTCGTGACCATCACCGGGGTGACCGCGGCCGGGCTGATCGCGACCACCGGGCGGCGGCGGCGCGAGCGCGAGCTGACCGAGGTCCAGGCCATCGCGGACGTCGCGCAGCGGGTCCTGCTCCGGCCGGTCCCCCGGCAGGTGGGGCGGATCCGGCTGGCCGTGCGCTACATCTCCGCCTCCAGCGGCGCCCGGATCGGCGGCGATCTGTACGAGGTGGCCATCGTCGGCGACTGCCTGCGGCTGGTGGTGGGGGACGTCCAGGGCAAGGGCCTGCGCGCGGCCCAGGCCGCCGCGACCGCGCTCGGCGCCTTCCGCGAGGCGGCCTACAACGCGGACGGCCTGCCCGCCATCGCGGACCGGATCGAGGCCAGCCTGCGGCGGCTGCTCACCGAGGAGCAGTTCGTCACCGCCGTGCTCGCCGAGGTGTCCTGTGACGGGTCCACGCTCCAGCTGCTCAACTGCGGTCACCCGCCGCCGCTGCTGCTCAGCGGCAGCGCGGCCCGCTTCGTGGAGACGCCCGATGCCGGGCTGCCGCTGGGCATGACCGGCTTCGGGGAGGCCCCGCGCGAGCCGGCCGTGCTCGCCCTGGCACCGGGCGATGCGGTGCTCTTCTACACCGACGGGGTGTCCGAGGCGCGCAGCAAGAACGGCCGGTTCTACCCGCTCGCCAGCCGGGTGCTGCGCGGCACCCGTGACCCGGACACGGTGCTCAACTACCTGCGCGACGACGTCCAGCGGCACAGCGGTCACCCGCTTGACGACGACGCGGCCATGCTGATGATCAGTCACGTGCACTGATGCCGCTGGCGCCCGCGCCGGCGCCGCCGCGCCAGCCGTTTTGCGGCCAGGGGGAGCGGGGACAACCAGCAGAACCGACCATGCCCGGCTGCCCCGCCGGGCGCCCGCCGGTCGTGGGGCGAATGTCCTCAATTGCCGGGACGTCCGCCACCGTCGCGCGCGGGCCCGGCCCGAGCATGCTGGGAATTACCGGGGCGGTTGATCAGGAAGGGGCTCCATGGTTACTGCCAGTGACCAGCGGGTCATCCCTGACAGCAGCCCAGACGCTGTGCCCGGCACCGGGCCGCGGCCCGCCCGGGCGGTGAGGGGCGCATCATGATCGACACTGAGGGTGTCACGAAGCTGCTCGGAGTCCACGCGCCCGGCTCTTCCGTGGTGTCCGTCTACCTCAACGTGCCGCTGGACCCCGCCGAACGGCGGGGCATCCCGGCCCGGCTCGACGACCTGCTCGCGACCGCCCAGCACAGCCCCGCCGACGGCGGGGCGGCGGCGCGGGCACGCAAGTCCGAGCTGCCGGGCATCCGCGACACGGTCTCGCTGCACGCACCGGAGTGGCTGGGCCACACGGTGGCGATCTTCTCCTGCCGGGATCTGGCGGTGCTCGAGACCATCCCGCTGCACAGCCGGGTATCGGACCGCGCGGTCGTGGGAGCGCGTCCGTACGTCCGGCCGCTGCTCGCTGAACTCCGGCGCAGCATCAGCTACACGGCCTTGGTGGTCAACCGCCGCCATGCCTGGCTTTACCGGGTGAGCGGGGAGGGCATCGAGCCGCTGGCCGGCGTAGAGGGCGCCACCGTGGGCAGCCGCCGGTTCGGCGGCTGGTATGGCCTCCAGACCTACCGCAACGATCAGCGGTCCCGGGAGCTCGCCCAGCAGCACTACGCGGCCACCGTGGCGGCGCTGGAAGAGGCCGTCGCCACGGACGGCAGCGGGCCCATCGCGGTGGGCGGCCATGAGACCGAGACCGCCAACTTCCTCACCGTGCTGCCCGCGGGCCTACGCGAACGGGTGGCCGGCCCGTTCGTGATCGACCCGCACACGATAACCCCGGCCCGGGTCCGGAAACTCGCCGACGAGGTGGTGGCCCGCTGGGAGGATGCCCGCGAGGCCACCGTGGCCGGGCAGATCACCGGCCAGCCGACCGATGCCATGACCGCGGTCGGGCTGCCCGCCTGCCTGGACGCCGCCAACCAGCACGCGGTCCAGGTGCTGGTGG
This sequence comes from Gemmatimonadota bacterium, assembly GCA_050257395.1. Lineage (GTDB taxonomy): Bacteria > Actinomycetota > Actinomycetes > Streptosporangiales > Streptosporangiaceae > JAIRTY01. The sequence goes on from JBLMWU010000143.1 coordinate 17,508, forward strand.
TGCCGGATGACGCGGTGACACCCGGGTTCGCCTGCCCCGACTGCGGCTCGCTGTCCGCCGAGGGCGGGTCCTGCCCGGTGTGCGGCGCGGCGACCAGCGCCGTTCCCGACGTCATCGAGGAACTGGCGGTCAAGGTGACCGGGGACGGCGGCACGGTCGAACCCGTCCGCGGTGACGGCACGCTCACCGAGGTGGCCGCCCGGCGGCGGTTCCCCGCCTGACGATCCGGACCAGGAAGAGGGCGCCAGGCCGGCCCCTGAATCGGCCCGGCGCCCCCAGGTCCTGCCCGCTCGCCGCGGGGAACACTGGTAAGAGCCGGCCGCTGCCGCCGCGCCAACAGAAAATGCGGGGGCTTTTTCTGCATTCGCGGCGGGGCTGGGACACTACCCGACATGCAGACCCTGGTAGTTGATCACCCGCTGATCGCGCACAAGCTGACCGTGCTGCGCGACGTCGCCACCCAGGCCCCCACCTTCCGGCGGCTAGCCGACGAACTGGTCACCCTGCTCGCCTACGAGGTGATGCGCGAGGTGCGGGTGCACCCGGTCACCGTCACCACCCCGCTCGGTCCGGCCCGGGGGGTCAAACTCGCCGAGCCCGACCCGCTGGTGGTGCCGGTCCTGCGGGCCGGCATCGGCATGCTGGACGGGATGGCCCGGCTGCTGCCCACCGCCGACGTCGGCTTCGTCGGCATGGTGCGGGACGAGGAGTCGCTGGTCGCGAGCGCGTACGCGGACCGGCTGCCAGCGGACCTGACCGGCCGCGAGGTGTTCGTGCTCGATCCGATGCTGGCCACCGGCGGCACCCTGGAGACCGTCGTCGGCATGCTCGCCCGCCGGGGCGCGACCACGGTGACCGCGGTCTGCCTGCTCGCCGCCCCTGAGGGGGTCGCCCGGCTGGAGGCGGCCTTCCCCGCCGACGACCCGGTCCGGCTCCGGGTGGTGACCGCCGCGCTCGACGAGCGCCTGAACGATCACGGCTACATCGTCCCCGGCCTCGGCGACGCGGGCGACCGGCTCTTCGGCGAGATCTGACGTACGGCCGGGCCCGGCCGCGGGCTGCCGGAACCGGGCCCACCGGCCTGACCCGGCAGCTCCCTCCGGCTGCGCGGCTCCCGGTTGCGCAGCCCGGGCGGCGCGGGCCCCGGGCGGCGCGGGCCCGGGCGGCCCTTTGCGGCGGGCGGCCCCCGGCCCGGCCGGGTCAGCCCAGGCCGAGCTTGGCTTCGGCGGTCATCCAGTCGCTGGCGATCGCCTGCTGCGCGGCCCGCAGCGAGACCCTGCCGTCGCACACCGCCCGGTGCAGCGCGTTCTCGACCTTGTCCTTGGGGTTGGGCAGCGAGCCCACCTCGGGCCACAGGTTGGTGATGTCGTTGCTGCCCCCCAGTTCCAGCGACACCAGGTGGTCCAGCTCGCTGGCGTCCCGGCTGGGGATGCCGTACGCGGGATAGGCGACGTCGTACTTGGCCTTGCCGGTCTCCGAGGACGGCGGGCGGACCTTGGCGGTGTAGCCGGACCGGCAGATGGTCCGGCCGATGTCGGCCTGCGTGATCGCCGGATCCACGCTGCCCGGCGTGCAGTGCGGGTCGGGCAGCTGGCCGCCGTCCCCGGCATGGCAGTGGGTCAGGTGGACCGAGTAGGTGACCTGGCCCTCGTCCGGGACGGCGGTGAGCTTGCCGCTGGCCGTGGTCCCGCCGGGCGCGGCCGGCTGGCCGGAGGCGGCCGCCGGCTGCCCGCCGGCGGACGGCGGCGGGGCCGTGACCACCACCTTGCAGCCCGCCAGCAGGGCCACGGCAGCGAGCACCGCCGCCAGCCGGGCACGGTTGATCCTGCGCTGCATGGCTCCTCCGGGGGGACTGGGCACCTCAGCAGCGCTGATCCTGCTACAAAGCGGGCCCCGGCAGCAGCGGACACACCGGTGGGAGAGCGTTTACCTGCCCATGGGATGCCAGACGGTCTTGGTCTCCAGGAACGCGAGCATGCGCGCGGGGGTGGGCGGCGCCGCCCAGTCCTCCCCGGCGGCGAACACCCGCTTGACGTTGCCGGCGGCCAGCCGCTCCAGCTCCGCCCGGGCGCCGGGCGCCGCCCCGGTCAGGTCGATGGCGTTCACGTCCATGTGCGCGGCCAGCACCGGAAGCAGTTCCGCGGGCCGGCCGGTGAGGATGTTCACGACCCCGCCCGGCAGGTCCGAGGTGGCCAGCACCTCCGCCAGGGTGATCGCGGGCAGCGGCCCGGCCTCGCTGGCCACCGTCACCGCGGTGTTGCCGGTCGCGATCACCGGCGCCAGCACGCTGACCAGCCCCAGCAGGCTGGACCCGGCCGGGGCGGCCACGGCCACCACCCCGGTCGGCTCGGGCACGCTGAAGTTGAAGTACGGGCCCGCGACCGGGTTCACCGCCCCGGCCACCTGCGCCACCTTGTCCGGCCAGCCCGCGTACCAGACCCACCGGTCAATGGCGGCGGCCACCGCCCGCTCCGCGTCCGCCGCGCTGAGCCCGTCGGCCGCGGCGCATTCGGCGGCGAACTGGGCGGCCCGGCCCTGCAGCATCTCGGCCACCCGGTAGAGGATCTGGCCGCGGTTGTAGGCGGTCGCGCCCGCCCACCCGGCGAACGCCTTCCGGGCCGCCACGACCGCGTCCCGGGCATCCTTCCGGGAGGCCTGCGCGGCGTTCGCCAGCACCGCGCCGTCCGGCCCGGGCACCGGGTAGGAGCGGCCGGACTCCGAGCGCGGGAACGCGCCGCCGATGAACAGTTTGTAGGTCTTGCGGACCGGGATCGGGGCTGCGGGCTGCCCCACGGGGGCGGCCCCGGCTGGCGGGCCAGGATCCGCGGGGCCCGGCCCGGTCACCGCGGCCGCCCCGGCGGCCGCCTCCGGCGGGCCCGCGGCAGCCGGGCGGGTGGCCCCGGGCTTCTTCGTTCCCTTCCTGCTGCGGGCAGGAACGCTGGCGTGATCAGGCATGCAGGTACGCGGCCAGGCCGGCCCGGCCGCCCTCCCTCCCGAAGCCGGACTCCTGGTAGCCGCCGAACGGGCTGGCCGGGTCGAACCGGTTGTAGGTGTTCGCCCACACCACCCCGGCACGCAGCTGCCGGGCGATCCACAGGCTGCGGCTGCCCTTCTCCGTCCACACCCCGGCCGACAGGCCGTAGGGCGTGTTGTTCGCCTTGGCCACCGCCTCCTCCGGGGTCCGGAAGGTGAGCACCGACAGCACCGGCCCGAAGATCTCCTCGCGCGCGATCCGGTGCGACTGGCTCACCCCGCTGAACACGGTGGGCGGGAACCAGTACCCGCGGTCCGGCAGCTGGCACGGCGGCGACCAGCGCTCCGCGCCTTCGGCCTCGCCCGCCGCCGCCAGTCCCTCGATCTTGTCCAGCTGCGCCCGCGAGTTGATCGCGCCCAGGTCGGTGTTCTTGTCCAGCGGGTCGCCCACCCGCAGCGTGCCCAGCCGCCGCCTGAGCCGGTCCAGCAGGACCCCGGCGACCGACTCCTGGACCAGCAGCCGCGAGCCCGCGCAGCACACGTGCCCCTGGTTGAAGAAGATGCCGTTGACGACGCCTTCCACCGCCTGGTCCAGCGGCGCGTCGTCGAACACGATGTTCGCCGCCTTGCCGCCGAGCTCCAGCGTCAGCCGCTTGCCGGTGCCCGCGACCGCCCGCTGGATCTGCTTGCCGACCTCGGTGGAGCCGGTGAACGCGAGCTTGTCCACGCCGGGGTGGGCGACCAGCGCCTGGCCGGTGCGGCCGTCGCCGGTGAGCACGTTGACGGTGCCCGGCGGCAGCCCCGCCTGGGCGATCACCTCTGCCAGCAGCAGCGCGGTCAGCGGGGTCGTCTCGGCCGGCTTGAGCACGCAGGTGTTGCCGGCCGCCAGCGCCGGGGCCAGCTTCCACGCGGCCATCAGCAGCGGGAAGTTCCAGGGGATCACCTGGCCGGCCACGCCGAGCGGCCGGGGCGCCGTCCCGAACCCGGCATACTCCAGCTTGTCGGCCCAGCCGGCGTGGTAGAAGAAGTGCGCCGCCGCCAGCGGGACGTCGGTGTCCCGGGACTCCTTGATGGGCTTGCCGTTGTCCAGGGTCTCCAGCACGGCGAACTCGCGGGCCCGCTCCTGGATCAGCCGGGCGATCCGGTACAGATACTTCGCCCGCTCCGGGCCCGGCAGCCGGCCCCAGGTGTGCTCGAACGCGTGCCGGGCCGCCGCCACCGCCCGGTCCACGTCGGCCTGCCCGGCTGCGGCGACCTGCGCGAGCGGTTCCTCGGTGGCCGGGTTCACGGTGGCGAAGTACTGGCCGTCCGCTGGCCCGGTGAACTCGCCGCCGATGAACAGCCCGTACTCGGGGGCGATCGACACCACGTCGCGCGACTCCGGCGCGGGCGCGTACTCCCAGGCAGCCCCGTCCACCCGTGGTCTCCCCTCACCCGGAAACTTCGCCGCTTCCCCGACCATAGTGGCCCATCACCGCCGGCGGCGGCGAGCCGCGCGGCGCTCTGGCGCGCCGCTTGGCGGGTCCGCGGGTGGCGCGGCTGTCTGGGCTGCGGGCCGCCGGTCAGGGCCGGAGCTCTTCGGCGATGGCGAGCCAGGTGCTGACGTGGCCCGGGGTCAGGTGGCGGATGGACCAGTCCACCAGGCGCAGGCTCAGGTGGGCCCAGCAGGCCGCGACGACATCGTCGGGCCTGGTCTCGCGGCCGGCCACGGCGACCCGCCGGCCGAGTTCCGGCGCCCGCCGGGCCAGGTCGAACCGCAGCGTGTACAGGTCGAGGGCGGCGTTGCTGCGGCCCGCCCCGTCCCAGTCGACCACCCCGGTCACCACCCCGGCGGCATCGACCAGGACGTTCTCCGGGTGGAAGTCGAAGTGCACGAGGTCGTTCCCGGCCAGCCGCCCGGGCAGCTGGGCGCCGGTCTCCTCGATGGCCGCCAGCAGCCGGGCGGTGCGCGGGCTGTAGCGGGCCAGCGGCTCGTGCAGGCAGAAGCCGGGGCCGTCCTCCCGCAGGTACAGCGAGGGCGCTGGCAGGCCGGCCTGGTCAGCGAGCAGCCCGTGGCAGCGCTGGCTGACCTCCAGCATGGACTCGACCGTGCCGCGGCTGATGGCCGCGGGCGGGCTGCCGGGGAGCAGCTCCTGGACGATGGCGACCGCGGATGCGGCCGCAGCCTGTGGAAACCCAACGGCTCATGGAACCGGGCTGCGCGCCGCGCCGGGGCGGAGGTCGTCAGGCGGCGGGGGCCGGGGACGGGGCGGGGACGGGCTCGGCCGGGTCGTCGGCGGCGCGGCGGCGCAGCCGGTAGGCGGCGGCCTGGCCGCGGCGCGCGACCGGGACCGGCGCCGTGGCCCTGGCCAGCCCGAACACCGGCATGTTGCCGTAGATGGCTTCCGCGCCGCCCGCGGGCACCAGGTAGGTCTCGTGGAAGATGCCGACATCGCCGCCGGTGCCGACGCTGCGGTTGAACGCGCGCCAGGCCGGCAGGTGGGGGTCGTCCGCGGCCCGCGCGAAGCGCTCCAGGTCGGCGAAGCTGCGCCAGTACTGGACGACCAGGACCGTGCGCCCCGCCCAGAACGTGTGCGCGCCGAGCAGGCCCTTGTCCGGGTGGGCGGCCAGCTCGCGCAGCATGGCGGGCATGGCCCGGGCCACCGGCAGCCACTTGCCGACCTTGCGCAGCTTGTTGATCCGCATGCCGATGAGGAACACGACCACCTCGCCGTCGTGGTCGAACGTGTACCGGCCCGGCTGCACAGCAGTCATCTCTCCTCCAGGCGTGTCCAGGTTTCGATTGGATAGCTTCACTATCTAATATTGGATAGTGGCAGTATCTAAGTGAGCTGTCAAGGGAGGCCGTGCCGTGCGCATGAGTGAACTGGCCCGCCGGTCCGCGGTGCCGGTGCCGACGATCAAGTACTACCTGCGGGAAGGCCTGCTCCCGCCCGGCACGCCCACCTCGGCGACCCAGGCCGCCTACGGCGAGGCGCACCTGGCCCGGCTGCGCCTGATCCGGGTGCTGCGCGAGGTCGGCCAGGTCCCGGTGGCGGCCCTGCGCGCGGTGCTGGCGGCTGTGGACAACCCGGGACTGGCCCTGCCCAACGTGCTCGCCATCGCCCACCACGCGCTGGGCCCGCCGCCGCCGGCCGAGCCGGGCGACGCACACGGCGCCGCCCGGGAAGCCGTGCTGGCCTTCATCGCCGGCCGCGGCTGGCAGGTGGACGCGGCCGCACCGTCAGTGGACGTGCTCGCTGCCGCGCTGGTGGCCCTGCAGCGGGTCAGCGGCCCGTGCGGCCCCGAGGTGTTCACCCCGTACGCGGCGGCGGCGGAGCGGATAGCCCGGGAGGAACTGGCCACCATCGACCCGGCCGGCGGCACTGGCGAAGCGGTCGCCCAGATCGTGGTCGGCACCGTCGTGTTCGAGCGGGCGCTCACCGCCCTGCGCCGCCTCGCCGAAGAGCATTACAGCGGCGAGCGGTTCGGCCGCCCGGCGGGGCCGGGAGCCGTCAGTCCAGAGTGAAGTAGTCCGGCCCGGCGTAGGCGCCGGTGAGCTGCTTGCGGCGCTGCATGAGCAGGTCGTTGAGCAGGCTGGAGGCGCCGATCCGGAACAGGGCCGGGCTGAGCCACTCCGGCCCGGCGATCTCGCGCACCAGCACCAGGTAGCGGATGGCGTCCTTGGCGGTGCGGATCCCGCCCGCCACCTTGACGCCGACCCGGCGGCCGGTCGCCCCGGCGAAGTCCCGCACCGCCGACAGCATGACCAGCGCCACCGGCGGGGTCGCGGCCGGGCTGACCTTCCCGGTGGAGGTCTTGATGAAGTCGGCGCCGGCCAGCATGGCCAGCCAGGAGGCGCGCGCCACGTTGTCCAGCGTGGCCAGCTCACCCGTCTCCAGGATGACCTTCAGGTGCGCGGCCCCGCACGCCTCCCGCACCGCCCGCACCTCCTCGAAGACCTGCGCGTACCGGCCGGCCAGGAACGCGCCCCGGTCGATGACCATGTCCACCTCGTCGGCGCCCGCCGCCACCGCGTCCGCCACGTCGGCCAGCTTCACCGGCAGCGACGCCCGGCCGGAGGGGAACGCGGTGGCCACCGACGCGACCGCCACCGGGCTGCCGGCCACCTGCTCGCGGGCCACCGCCACCAGGTCCGGGTACACGCACACGGCCGCCACCGGCGGCACCGCGGGGTCGTCCGGGTCGGGGCGGCGGGCCTTCGCGCACAGCCCGCGCACCTTGCCCGGGGTGTCGGCCCCTTCCAGGGTGGTGAGGTCGACCATGCGCACCGCCGCCTCCAGCGCCCACAGCTTGGCCTCGCGCTTGATGGACCGGGTGGCCAGCGCGGCGGCCCGCTCCTGCGCCCCGGTCTGGTCGACGCCGGGCAGCCCGTGCAGCATCCGCCGCAGCCCCGCGTCGGACACCACCGCCCCCTCGGCGGCCAGCACCGGGGCCAGGCCCGGCATCGCCACCTCGCGCTCCGCCGGCTGCGTCATGTCCGCACCCGGACCACCGAGTCGCTGGCCGCGCGGGCGGTGGCGTAACCCGGCTTGATGATCGTGTCGATGATCCGCAGCCGCTCGTCGAAGTGGGCGAACGCGCTCTTCATGGCGTTGATCGTGAGCCACTCGAAGTCCCGCCAGCCGTAGCCGAACTCCCCGGCCAGCCGGTGGAACTCCGAGGACAGGGTGACGCCGCTCATCAGCCGGTTGTCGGTGTTGACGGTCACCCGGAACGACAGCTGGCGCAGCAGCCCGATCGGGTGCTCGGCGATCGACGGCGCCGCCCCGGTCTGCACGTTCGAGGTGGGGCACATCTCCAGCGGGATCCGCCGGTCCCGCACATAGCTGGCCAGCCGCCCCAGCCGGGCGGTGCCCTCCGGGCTGATCTGGATGTCGTCCACGATCCGCACCCCGTGCCCGAGCCGCTCGGCGCCGCACCACTGCAGCGCCACCCAGATGGACGGCAGCCCGAACCCCTCACCCGCGTGGATGGTGATGTGGAAGTTCTCCCGCGCCACATAGTGGAACGCGTCCAGGTGCCGGCTCGGCGGGCTGCCCGCCTCGGCCCCGGCGATGTCGAAGCCGACCACGCCCTTGTCGCGGTAGCGGACCGCCAGTTCCGCGATCTCCAGCGACCGGGCGGCCGTGCGCATCGCGGTCAGCAGCGCGTACACGGTGATGCCCAGGCCCACGCTGCCCAGCCGGAACCCCTCCAGCACCGCCTCGACCACCTCGGCGAGCGTGAGCCCGCCCGCCACGTGCAGCTCGGGCGCGAAGCGCACCTCCGCGTAGACCACCCCGTCGGCGGCCAGGTCCTCCGCGCACTCGGCGGCCACCCTGGTCAGCGCCTCCTTCGTCTGCATCACCGCCACGGTGTGCTGGAAGGCGTCCAGGTACAGGTTCAGGTGCCCGCGGTGCGCGCCGCGCTGCAGCCAGCGGGCCACCTCGGCCTCGTCCTGTGACGGCAGCCGGTCATAGCCGATCCCGCGGGCCAGGTCGATGACGGTGCCGGGCCGCAGCCCCCCGTCCAGATGGTCGTGCAGCAGCACCTTGGGGGCGGCGCGGATCTCATCCAGGGTCGGTGGCACGGCTCTTATTGTCCCATCCTGATTCGCTCGATGACCGGGCCGGCGTCCGCCGGGCGGGCCGGCCCGATGCCGACGGCGCCGTCCAGGGCGGCGAGGGCCGGGCCGAGCCGGGCCTCGTCGTCGGTGTGCAGTTCCAGCAGCGGCTGCCCGGCCTCGACCCGTTCCCCGGGCTTGGCCAGGCAGATCACGCCCGCGGACGGGCTCACCGGGTCCTCCTTGCGGGCTCTGCCCGCCCCCAGCCGCCAGGCGGCGACGCCCACCGCCCGCGCGTCCAGCCGCTCCACCCAGCCTGCAGAATCAGCAGGGAGTGAACGGACCACCGCGGCCCGGGGCAGCGGCGCATCCGGGTCGCCGCCCTGGGCGGAGATCATGGCCCGCCACCGCTGCAGCGCCCGCCCGTCCGCCAGCGCCGCCGCGGGGTCGGCGGCCAGGCCGGCCAGCGCGAGCATCTCGCGGGCCAGCGCGAGCACCACCGCGACCAGATCCTCCGGGCCGTCCCCGCGCAGGGTGGCCACGGCCTCGGCGACCTCCAGCGCGTTGCCCGCGGCGCGGCCGAGCGGGGTGTCCATCCGGGTCAGCAGCGCCGAGGTGCGCACGCCGTGCTCCTCGCCGAGCGCCACCATGGTCTGCGCCAGCAGCCGGGCAGCGTCGAGCTCGCGCATGAACGCGCCGCTGCCCACCTTGACGTCCAGCACCAGCGCCGCGGTGCCTTCGGCGATCTTCTTGGACATGATCGAGCTGGCGATGAGCGGGATCGACTCCACCGTCCCGGTCACGTCCCGCAGCGCGTACAGCCGCCGGTCGGCGGGGGCCAGCCCGGGCCCTGCCGCGCAGATCACGCAGCCGGCCTCGCGCAGCACCCGGATCATCTCCGCGGGCGGCAGCGACGCCCGCCAGCCGGGGATGGCCTCCAGCTTGTCGAGGGTGCCGCCGGTGTGGCCGAGGCCGCGGCCGGACAGCTGCGGCACGGCCGCCCCGCAGGCGGCCACCAGCGGCGCGAGCACCAGGGAGACCTTGTCGCCGACGCCGCCGGTGGAGTGCTTGTCCACGGTGGGCGCCCCGGCGCCGGACAGGTCCAGCCGCTCCCCGGACTCGATCATGGCGGCGGTCCAGGCACGCAGCTCGCCAGCGTCCAGGCCGCGGAAGTAGATCGCCATCAGCAGCGCCGACATCTGCTCCTCGGCGACCTCGCCGCGCAGGTAGGCGGCGAGCAGCCAGCGGATCGCGGGCCCGCCGAGCACCCCGCCGTCCCGCTTGGCGCGGATCAGCTCGACCGCCGCGGGCACGTCCTGGGCCGGCCCGGCCGGCGCGGCCGCCTCAGTCACCGCTCTCCCGGCGCGCGGCCAGGTCGGCGCTGGTGAACGCGGCTGGCAGCAGCCGGCCGAGCTCGGTGGGGCCGCCGTCGGTGTCGACCAGCAGGCTGGGCCCGCCGGCCTCCAGCAGCAGCTGGCGGCAGCGGCCGCAGGGCAGCAGGCGGCGCCCGTCGCCTGCCAGCACGCTCACCGCGGCCAGGGTGCCGCCCCCGGTGGCGTGCAGCGCGGACACCAGCCCGCACTCGGCGCACAGGGTGAGCCCGTAGGAGGCGTTCTCGACGTTGCAGCCGGTCACGACGCGGCCGTCAGCGGCCTGGCCGGCCGCGCCGACCCGCAGCCCCGAGTACGGCGCGTGCGCCCGCTGGGCCACCTCGGCCGCGGCCTCCCGCAGCCGCCCCCACTCGATCGCCACGTCACCTACCCCCGCAGGATGAGTCCGTCGCCCCGGCCGGACGGCCACCGGCGGAGCGGCAGGGTCTGCCCTCACACCCTAGGGGTGCCCAGCCGATCTTCAAGCGTCTGCCCCGGCCAGCCGACGGGCCAACGGCAGGTTCTGACAGCAATCCTGGCGCCTGATCGTGCTGTCCTGACAGAAATCCGGCACCCAGTAGTTACGGTGCAGCAGCGGCAGGAACCGCAGCATTTCGATTTGGCAACGGCATTGGCCGTAAGCCTTCCGGCCTGTTCGCGGACCGGTCTAGCCTGCGGACATCCCAGAGCGGGGCGGATGGGATTTCTTACCTCGCGGCTGGGGGGAGCAACAGGGCCTGCGGCCCGGGTGCGGCCGCAGCCTCCCAGGCCACTAGGAGGTATGCGTTGAGACAGACCATCCGGGCTGCGGCGGCGTTCAGCTTGCTGGCGCTCCTGGCGGCAGCGTGTGGTACCAAGGCCGCGGGCAATGGCGGGGCGTCCGGCTCACCGAGCGCTAAGGCCGCCTTCGCCTGCATGGTCACCGACACCGGCGGGATCGATGACCGTTCCTTCAACGCCTCCTCCTGGCAGGGCGTGCAGCAGGCGATGGCCAGCGGCGGCGTCACCGGCAAGTACCTGCAGTCCCAGTCGCAGAGCGACTATGTGCCGAATATCAACCAGTTCATCAGCCAGAAGTGCGGCATCGTCGTCACCGTCGGTTTCCTGATGGGTGACGCGACCCAGAACGCGGCAAAGGCGCACCCGAACCAGAAGTTCGCCATCGTCGACTACACCTACCAGCCGCCGCTGAAGAACGTGAGCGCGCTGGTGTTCAACACGGTGCAGGACGGCTTCCTGGGCGGCTACCTGGCCGCGGGCATGTCCAAGTCGCACAAGGTGGCCACCTTCGGCGGGCAGAAGCTGCCCACCGTCACCATCTACATGGACGGGTTCTGGGACGGCGTGCAGTACTACAACAGCAAGCACCACACCAACGTCAAGGTGCTCGGCTGGGACGAGAAGACCCAGAACGGCAACTTCACCGGCGACTTCACCAACCAGGCCAAGGGGCAGCAGCTCACCCAGACGTTCATCTCCGAGGGCGCGGACATCATCTTCCCGGTGGCCGGCAACGTGGGGCTGGGCGCGGCCAAGGCGGTGCAGACCGCCGACCAGGGCGGCCAGAACGTCACCATGGAGTGGGTGGACACCGACGGCTGCGTCAGCGCCCCGCAGTACTGCAAGTTCTTCCTCACCAGCGTGATGAAGGGGATCCAGACCTCGGTGAAGACCGCGGTGCTGGACGCCAAGAACGGCACCTTCAAGGGCGGCAACTACATCGGCACGCTGGCCAACGGCGGGGTGGCGCTGGCGCCGTTCCACGATTTCGCCAGCAAGGTCCCGGCCTCCCTGCAGTCCGAGCTGGCGCAGATCAAGGCCGGCATCATCAACGGCAGCATCCAGACCCCGTCGCCCAGTGCTGTCAAATGAACACCGGGCCGTGAAGGGCTGACCATCGCGACGGCATAACCACTCCCGCGCTGGCGGGGCGGGGACCGCCCCGCCCCCCCGCGCGGTGGCCGGGGAGGGGTGACGGCCCGTGCAGCTCGAGCTCAAGGGCATCACGAAACGCTTCGGCAGCCTCGTCGCCAACGACCGCATCGACCTGACCGTCCAGCCTGGCCAGATCCACGCCCTGCTGGGCGAGAACGGCGCGGGCAAGACCACGCTGATGAACGTCCTGTACGGGCTCACCGGCCCGGATGAGGGCACGATCGAGATCGACGGCCGGGCCGTGCAGCTCGCCTCCCCCGCGGACGCGATCGCCGCCGGTATCGGCATGGTGCACCAGCACTTCATGCTGGTGCCGGTGTTCACGGTGGCGGAGAACGTCACCCTGGGCGTCGAGCGGACCCGCTCGCTGGGCCTGCTCGACCGCCGCCGGATGCGCCGCGAGGTGCGGGACATCTCCCAGCGCTACGGCCTGCACGTGGACCCCGACGCCTACGTGGAGAACCTCCCGGTCGGCGCGCAGCAGCGGGTGGAGATCATCAAGGCCCTGCTGCGCGAGGCGAACGTGCTCATCCTCGACGAGCCCACCGCGGTGCTGACCCCCAGCGAGACCGAAGACCTGTTCCGCATCATGCGGGAGCTGCGCGCGGGGGGCCGTTCGATCATCTTCATCTCGCACAAGCTCAGGGAAGTCCAGGCGATCGCGGACACCATCACCATCATCCGGCGCGGCGCGGTGGTGGGGCAGCGCCCGCCCACCGCGACCGACACCGAGCTCGCCGCGCTGATGGTGGGCAGGCCAGTGGAGCTGAAGGTGCACAAGGGCCCGGCCGCCCCGGGTGAGGTGGTGCTCGCCGCGGAGAACCTCTCCGTGCCGGGCGAGCACGGGGACCCTGCCCTGGACGGGGTGTCCCTGGAAGTCCGGGCGGGCGAGATCGTGGGGATCGCCGGGGTGCAGGGCAACGGCCAGACCGAGCTGTGCGAGGCGCTGATCGGCCTGCGCCGCCCCACCGGCGGCCGGCTGCTGCTGGACGGCCAGGACATCACCGCCACCTCCACCCGGCAGCGGCTGCGCGCGGGCATGGGCTACATCCCCGAGGACCGGCAGGAAGACGGGCTGGTCACCGACTTCCCGGTGGCGGACAACATCGTCCTGGACGTGTACGACCGGCCGCCGTACGCCCGCGGCCTGGCGCTTGACCTGGCCGCGATCCGGGACACCGCGACCGCCCGGGTCAGCGAGTTCGACGTGCGCACCGGGTCGGTGCAGGCGCCGACCGGCACCCTGTCCGGCGGCAACCAGCAGAAGGTGATCCTGGCCCGGGAGATCGGCCGGGACCTGCGGGTGCTGGTGGCCAGCCAGCCGACCCGCGGCCTGGACGTGGGCTCCATCGAGTTCGTGCACCGGCGCATGGTCGAGCAGCGGGACCAGGGGGTGGCCGTGCTGATCATCTCCTCGGAGCTGGATGAGATCTACGCGCTCGCCGACCGGATCGTGGTCATGTACGAGGGCCGGATCACCGGCATCCGGCCGCCCACCGTCCCCGTGGCCGAGCTTGGCCTGCTGATGGCCGGCGGCAGCACGGACGGTGCCGCCCCGGATGGTGCCACCCCGGACGGCGCCGCCCCCGATGACGCCAGCGAGACCGCGGCCGGCCCGGACGGGCCGGCCAGCACCCCAGAAGGCGGCCATGACTGAGCCCGATCCCCCCGCGGCCGCGCCGGACGGCGAGGACCAGGCCGGGCGGCCGCCCGGCCAGCCCGCTGCCGCCCGCCAGCCCGCAGCTGCCGGCGAGCGCGCAGCCACCGCCAGCACCGGCGAGCCCGCCACCGCCAGCAAGGCCGCGGCCACCGCCAGCACCGGCGAGCGCGCTGCCGCCGGCGAGGCCAGAGCCGCCGCCGGCGAGGCAGGGGCCGCTGCCGGGGAACCCCCAGCGGAGCGGCCCGGCTTCGGCCGGGTCCTCCTCACCTCGATCATCGAGGGCAGCCCGCTGGTGGTCATGATCGCGGCCTTCGTGGTCGCCATCGTCATCGGCGGGCTGCTGATCGCGTTCACCGACCCGGTAGTGCTGCACGCCTGGGGCCAGTTCACCACCGCTCCCGGCAACGCGTTCGCGCAGGCCTGGGACAGCGCCGCCAGCGCCTACTCGGCCATGTTCGAGGGCGCCATCATCAACCCGAACGCGATCAGCAACGCGCTGCAGTACCAGTC
>JBLMWU010000144.1:0-3496 GCA_050257395.1 Gemmatimonadota bacterium
TGATCGCGCTGCTGGCCGCGGAGCCGCGGGTGGGGGTGCTGGAGGCGTCGCGGCGGCTGGGCGTGGCCCGCGGCACCGTGCAGGCGCGGCTGGACCGGCTGGCGGCCCGCGGCGTGGTGACCGGCTACGGGCCGGAGGTCGATCCGGGCGCGCTCGGGTACGGGGTCACCGCGTTCGTCACCCTGGAGATCCGGCAGGTGGCCGGGCACGACCCGGTCGCGGTGCGGCTGGCGGGCATCCCGGAGGTGCTGGAGGCGCACACCATCACCGGGGCGGGGGACATGCTGTGCCGGGTGGTCGCCCGCACCAACGCGGACCTGCAGCGGGTGATCGACGCGATCGTGGACGTGCCCGGGGTGCTGCGCGCCTCGACCGTGATCGCGCTGTCGGCGCCGGTGCCCTACCGGACCGGCCCGCTGGTCCGCCAGTGCGCGGCGGGGCCGCCCGCGGGCGAGCCGGCCGGCTGACCGGCGGCTATTCGCTGGCCGGGCGGGCGCTGGCCAGGTCGTAGGCGATCTCGAGCACGGTCTCGTGCAGCTCCTCGGCGCTGGCGGCCTGGGACTCGAACAGCATGCAGCCGAGCCCGATGGAGATCAGCGAGAGGCTGGCGCGGATCTGCTCGCGCAGCGGCGCGTCCGGGGGCAGCATCAGCTCCCGCAGCTGCTGGAACTGCGCGCGGAACATCCGCTTCCCGTGCTCGCCGGCGCTCAGCAGGCTGTGCAGCGCCGCCTGGTTCTGCTCCATGAACCGGATGATCCCGAGCCGGCTGCTGACGATGTCCGCGTAGCGGGCCAGGATCGCCGCGCGGGTCTCGGCGGTCCGCGGCTGCTGGCTGCCCCAGGCGATGAGCTCGTCCAGCTCCGCGGTGTACTCGTGGGTGAAGCTGAGGACGATGTCCTCTTTGGACTGGAAGTGGTAGTACAGCGCCGCCTTGGTGACGCCGAGCCGCTCGGCGATCTCGCGCAGCGAGGTCTTGTCGTAGCCCTGCTCGGCGAACAGGTCCAGCGCCACCTCCTGGATCCGCTCCCGGGTGCCGCCGCGGGGGCCGTCGCCGCTGTCGCGCGGCCGGCCGGGGGGCCTGCCCGGCGGCCTGCCGCGGGCCGGGCTGCCGCCGCCGGCGCCGGTCCCGCGGGCCGGCGAGCCGCCCTGCGCCGGTGCGCCGCCCCGGGCCGGCGAGCTGCCCCGGGCCGGCGAACCGCCCTGGGCAGGCGCGCCGCGCTGCGCCGGCGCACCGCGCTGGGCTGGCGACCCTGCCCGGGACGGCGCCGCCCCGCGGGCGCCGTGTGCCCTCGCGTCCGTCATGGCCGGCCCTCCTCTCAGCGCCGTGAAGAGCACCCGGCAATAGGAGTGCCGGGGCTCGCGTGCCCCCGCATCCCGGCTGGCGGCGTTGTCGTCGTCGCCGATAGCTCCGCTATCGGCTCCTCCTCCGCCTTGCCATCCGGGCGCGGATGGCCCGCTCACGTCGTGCCGGAGGCACGCCGTAAACGGAGCCCGGCGCCCTATCGCCGGGTGCTCTGCGCCTGCCGCTAAACTTACTTGACGCCCGGTTAGTTAAACTCTACCGTGGTCCGTGCACGCATACTAACCGGTCGGCAAGTAGGTGACGAGAGCCCGCGCCGGCCGGCCGGAGAATCTCCGCCGACCCCCTCCCGGTGACCCCGGGCGGGCCGCGGCTGAGCTGACGGAGGGAGCCCAGATGGCACAGGCGCAGCCCGCGGCTGCGGGGGAGGCGAAGCCCGGCAAGGCGCGGCGGGAGGTCCTGATCATCCTGCCCGGGCTGCTGCTGGCGATCATGCTGGCGATGCTGGACCAGCTGGTGGTGTCCACCGCGCTGCCCCGGATCGTGGGCGACCTCGGGGGGGTCGCGCACCTGTCCTGGGTGGTGACCGCGTACGTGCTCGCCACCACCGTGACCACGCCGCTGTACGGCAAGCTCGGCGACATGTACGGCCGCAAGCGGCTGCTGATCTTCGCGATCGTGGTCTTCCTGGCTGGCTCGGCCCTGTCCGGCCTCGCCCACTCGATGGGCGAGCTCATCGCCTTCCGCGCGCTGCAGGGGCTCGGCGCGGGCGGGCTGCTGACCGGGGCGATCGCCACCATCGCGGACATGGTGCCGCCGCGCGAGCGGGGCACCTACATGGGCTACATCATGGGCTCGATGACGCTGGCGATGATCGCCGGGCCGCTGGTGGGCGGGTACATCACCGACCACCTGTCGTGGCGGTGGATCTTCTACATCAACATGCCGATCGGCGGCGCTGCGCTGCTGTACCTGATCGCCACCCTGCACCTGCCCCGGCACCGGGTCGAGCACAAGATCGACTACTGGGGGGCGGCGCTGCTCGCGGTGGCGGGCACCGCGATCATCCTGGTGACCACCTGGGGCGGCACCCAGTACCCGTGGCGGTCCTGGCAGATCATCGGGCTGGGCGCGGTGGGCCTGGTGGGCGCCGTCGCGTTCATCTTCGCCGAGGCACGGGCCGCGGAGCCGATCCTGCCGCTGCACATCTTCCGCAACCGGAACTTCTCGCTGGTCTCGGTCATGAGCTTCCTGCTCGGCCTGGCCATGCTCGGCGCGCTCACGTTCATCCCGCTGTACCAGCAGACCGTGCAGCACCTGTCGGCGACCGGCAGCGGCCTGATGCTGATCCCGATGATGCTGGGCTCGACGGTCACCTCGCTGATCTCCGGGACGATCACCACCAGGACCGGGCGTTACAAGGTGCTGCCGATCATCGGCTCAGCGGGCATGGCGGCCGGCCTGTACCTGCTGACCGGGCTCACCGTGAGCACCAGCCGGCTGCACGCGGCCCTGTTCTACGTGGTCCTCGGGGTCGGGATGGGCTTCCTCATGCAGATCACCACCCTGATCGCGCAGAACAGCGTCGGCCCCCGGGACATGGGCGTGGCCAGCAGCTCGCGGATGTTCTTCCAGCAGATCGGCGGGTCGATGGGGGTGGCCGCGTTCGGGGCGATCTTCAGCAAGCACCTCACCGACACGCTGACCGCGCGGCTGGCCGCCAGCCCGCAGGCGGCTGGCCTGCTCGCGGGCCACCAGCTCGGCAAGGGCGGCCAGTTCAACCCGGTGACCGTGAACAGCCTGCCGCCGCTGGTGCGCGGGGACGTGTTCTACGCGATCACCCACGCCATCACGACCGTGTTCTGGTGGGCGCTGCCCGCGGCCGGGGTGGTGTTCGTGCTGGCCTGGTGCATCAAGGAGGTGCCGCTGCGGGGCCGGGCCCAGCCAGCGGCGGAGCAGCCCGCCGCCGAACTGGTCGGCTAGTGCCTGCCCGCGGTGCCCTCGGAGGGGGCGGGCGCCACGGGCGGACCTCAGCGGAGCGGCCCCGGCCCGGGCGGGGGCGGCCAGCTCAACCCGGCCACCGTGAACCACCTGCCGCCGCCAGTGCGGGACGGCGTGCTCTACGCCATCACCCATGCCATCACCGGGGTATTCTGGTGGGCGGTGCCGGGCGCGGTGGCGGTGTTCATCCTGGCC
>JBLMWU010000145.1:0-12490 GCA_050257395.1 Gemmatimonadota bacterium
GCCACGTCGATCTCGTTGATCGGGTCGGTGATCCCGGCCTGCTTCCACAGCGCCGCCACGCACTCCCGCCCCGCGGCCGGGTTGACGTGGTCCTTGCCGGCGAACATGGTCGGCTCGCTGCGCATCGAGGTGGCCCGGATCCACGCCACCGGGCCCGGGGCGGCCGCCGCGGCGTCCGCGTCGCCGATGACCACCGCGCACGCCCCGTCCGAGGACGGGCAGGTCTCGTCGTACCGGACCGGGTCCCACAGCATGGGGGAGGCCTGCACCTTCTCCAGCGTGATGTCGGCCTGCTGCAGGTGCGCGTACGGGTTGCGGGCGCCGTTGCGGCGGTCTTTCACCGCGACCAGCGCGCCGATATGGGTGGGCGCGCCGCTGCGGCGGATGTAGGAGCGGATGTGCGGGGCGAAGTAGCCGCCGGCGCCGGCCAGCACCGGCATGCTGAACGGCGGTGCGATGGACAGCGCCCACATGGCATTGGACTCTGACTGCTTCTCCCAGGCCACCGCGAGCACCCGGCGGTGCCGCCCGGCCTCGACCAGGCTGGTCGCGACGATCCCGGTGGCGCCGCCGACCGAGCCCGCGGTGTGCACCCGCAGCAGCGGCTTGCCCACCGCCCCCAGCGCGTCGGCCAGGTACAGCTCGGGCATCATCACGCCCTCGAACAGATCCGGGGCCTTGCCGACCACGACCGCGTCGACGTCGGCCATGGTCAGGCCCGCGTCGGCGAGCGCACGGTCGGCCGCCTCGCGGCACAGCCCGGCCATGGACACGTCGGCCCGCCGGGAGCGGTGCCGGGTCTGGCCGACCCCGAGCACAGCGGCCTGGTGCTTCATGAGCGGGCCTCCATCACGCAGACGAGGTTCTGTTGCAGGGCCGGGCCGCTGGTGGCGTGGCCGAGCGCCCGCTGCGAGCGGCCGGCCATGATCTCGGACGCGGCCGTGCCGATCCGGGCCAGCCCGGCGGCGAACATCGGGTTGCCGCACAGCGCCCCGCCGGACGGGTTGACGCGGACCCCGTCGCCGAGCCCGAGCGCCGCGGCCAGGATGAGCTCCTGGTGGGTGAAGGGCGCGTGCAGTTCGGCGGTGTCCACGCCGGCCGCGCCCGCCGCCTGCCCGGCCGCCCCGGCCGACGGCGCCTTCGTCAGGTCCCGGCCGCCGAGCGAGGCCGAGTCGATCCGGTGCTCGAACCCGGTGATCCAGGCGGGCCGCTCGCACAGGTCCCGGGCCCGGTCCGCCGCGGCCAGGACCACCACGGCCGCGCCGTCGCCGACCGGCGCGCAGTCGTGTGCCCGCAGCGGGTCAGCCAGGTACGGGGCGGCGAGCAGGTCCGCCACCGCCACCTCGCCGGACACCTGCGCCTGCGGGTTGGACCTGGCCGCGGCGCGGCTGCGCGCCGCCACCTCCGCCATGTCCTTCTCGCTCCACAGCCCGGCCTCGATGCCCAGCCGGGCCTGCAGCGCGGCCACGCTCACCGAGTCCGGCCACAGCGGGGCCAGCAGGTAGGGGTCGAGCTGGAGGGCCAGCACCCGCCGCAGCTGGCCGGCCGTGGACTTGCCGAAGCCGTAGACCAGCGCGGTCTCCACCTCGCCGGTGAGGATCTTCAGCCAGGCCTCGTACAGCGCCCAGGCCCCGTCCATCTCCACGTGCGACTCCATGACCGGCGGGAACGCGCCGATGGCGTCCACGGCCGCCACGAAGGAGAACGCCCGCCCGGCCAGGTAGTCCGAGGAGCCGGAGCACCAGAAGCCGATGTCGGCCTTGGTCATCCCGGTGCCGGCGAACACCTGCTGGAAGATCGGCACCAGCATTTCCACGCCGTTGGTGGTGGCTTCGTCGTTGCGCCGGACCGGCGCCTGGGCGAAGCCGACGACGGCGACATCAGTCACGAGAGCCGTCCTTCACAGATGGTGGGCGTAGGACTCGTAGGGGGCGTCGGGCTCGCCGGTCGGCTCGAAGTGGTGGATGTTCTCGATCGTCGTCCCCCACTCCCCGCGCGGCTTCCAGCTCGCCCGCACCCGCATCCCCATCCGCACCTCGCTGGGCTCGCAGCCCAGGATGAGATGCTGGATGGCGATGTCGGCGCCGTCGAGCAGCACCGACGCCGCCACGTACGGCGGCTGCACCCGCTGCCCGGGATAGGGCACGTTCACCACGCAGAAGGTGGTGACCATCCCGGTGTCGGGCAGTTCCACGTTCTCCGCCGTGGGCACGCCGCAGGTCGGGCACGCGCCGCGGGGCGGGATGTAGACCTTCTGGCAGGCGGGGCAGCGCTGGCCGACCAGCCGGCCCTCCGCCAGCCCGCGCAGGGAGGCGGTCTCGCCGGGCGAGGCGAGGTGGTCATAGGCCAGCGTGATCGGCGTGGTGATCATGGTCACCGGTTCGGGCTCCGCGGCCTGCGGCTCAGCCCCGGCCGCCGGCGCGCCAGCGGGCTCGAAGCAGGCGATGTCGCGGATGTGCC
The DNA here is from genome assembly GCA_050257395.1 of Gemmatimonadota bacterium. GTDB lineage: Bacteria > Actinomycetota > Actinomycetes > Streptosporangiales > Streptosporangiaceae > JAIRTY01. The sequence continues at coordinate 2,461 of JBLMWU010000145.1, forward strand.
CGGCGGGTTCGGCCGCCCAGCGCGGCTGGACCCGCATCCCGGTCGCCATGGCCGCGGCCGAGCCGGCGTCCACCGCGTGCAGCATGGCGGTGTCCGCGCCGTCCAGCCGGATCAGCGCCCACGCGAACGGATGCGCCAGCGGCTGGCCGGCCAGCGGCTCGGCCACCCACGACCAGGTGGTGACGGTCCCGGCGGGGCCCACTTCCACCAGTTCGGCGGGCGGCTCGAAGGTCACCGGGTCATACTCGAACGGCGGGGCGTGCACCCGGCCGTCGGCACCGCGCGAGCCCAGGATCCGGCGGCCCGCCAGGGCCGTCATGAACTGGCTCAGGGTCGGTCCCAGCGACCGGGTGTAGGCGAAGCCGATCTCCAGCGGCGCACGCAGGGGCTGGTTCACGCATCAGAGTGAAACACGTTTCGTTGTGAGAGGGCAACTTCCCTGCTGAGCCCCGCCCGGAGCACAGCCGGCAACTCGGGCGTGCCGGTTGTCCGTTCATAGAACGTGTTCTAGATTTGGGCCTGTGAACGCCATCGGACTCTGGGCCATCGCCGAAGCAGAACCCACCCGCACCGCCATCACCGAACCGGATGGCAGCACGGTCAGCTACGGGCAGCTGACCGCTGACGCGGACCGCTACGCCAAGGGCCTGCGGGCGCTCGGCCTGCGCACCGGCTCCAGCGTCGCCACCATGCTGCCGAACGGGGCGGCCGCCCTCGCGGTGTACTTCGCCGCCTTCGAGACCGGCCTGTACGTGGTGCCGGTCAACTGGCACCTGACCGCCCCGGAGATCGCCTACATCCTCGGCGACTGCGGGGCCGAGGCGTTCGTCGCGCACGAGCGGTTCGCCGCGGTGGCGGCGGAAGCCGCGGACCTCGCCGGCATCGGCGCGGGCGCGCGCTTCGCGGTGGGCGCCGTGCCGGGCTTCGCGCCGCTGGCCGGGCTGGGCGCGGACCTGCCCCCGGGCCGCCCGGAGGAGCGGACGCAGGGCGCCCCCATGGTCTACACCTCGGGCACATCGGGCCGGCCCAAGGGGGTGCGCCGCCCGCTCACCGGCGCCGACCCGGACGAGCCGCCCGCGATGGCGACCGGGTTCTTCGGCATCTTCGGGCTCAAGCCGTTCGACGGGCACGTGCACCTGTGCTGCTCGCCGCTGTACCACACGGCGGTGCTCAACTTCGCGTTCATCTCGCTGCAGATCGGCCACCCGGTGGTGCTGATGGACCGGTTCGACCCGGAGGAGATGCTCCGGCTCATCGAGCGGCACCGGGTCACCCACTCGCACATGGTGCCCACCCAGTTCCGGCGGCTGCTGGCGTTGCCGGAGGAGGTGCGGGCCAAGTACGACGTGTCCTCGCTGCGCGCCGCGATCCACGGGGCCGCGCCGTGCCCGCACGAGGTCAAGCGGCGGATGCTGGAGTGGTGGGGCCCGGTGGTGACCGAGTACTACGCGGCCACCGAGGGCGGCGGCGCCCTGATCACCGGCGAGGAGTGGCTGCGCAAGCCGGGCTCGGTCGGCCGGCCGTGGCCGTACTCGGAGATCCGGATCCTGGATGACAAGGGCCGGGACCTGCCCACCGGCGAGCCCGGCAAGGTCTACATGCGGATGGGCACCTCCTCGTTCTCCTACCACAAGGACGAGGCCAAGACGCAGGCCTCACGGTCGGGGAACCTGTGGACCGTCGGCGACATCGGCTACCTGGACGAGGACGGCTACCTCTACCTCTGCGACCGCGGCAGCGACATGATCATCTCCGGCGGGGTCAACATCTACCCGGCCGAGATCGAGGGCGAGCTGGCCTGCCACCCGGCCGTGGCCGACGTGGCCGTGTTCGGCGTCCCGCACGACGAGTGGGGCGAGGAGATCAAGGCCGTGGTCGAGCCCGCGGCGGGCGCCGAGCCGGGCCCGGCCCTCACCGAGGAGCTGCTCGGCTTCCTGGCCGGGCGGGTGGCCAGGTTCAAGCTGCCGCGGACCATCGACTACGTGGCCGAGCTGCCCCGCGACCCGAACGGCAAGCTCTACAAGCGCAAGCTCCGCGACCCCTACTGGGCGGGCCGCGAGCGCCAGATCTGACGCCGCCGCGGGCCGCGGCTTGTCACAGGAAGTTGTTGGGCCAGATCATCGTGCGCCACATGTGCGCGACCGGCGAGCCGTCGAACCCGAGCCCTTCGGCGGGCTGCCGGAAGTTCCGGCCCACCACGTCCTCGAACTCGCCGAACTCCACCACCACGGCGGGGTCGAACGAGTAGATGTCGTTGACGGTGATCAGGCGCGAGGTCATGTACCAGCGGTGCTGGCGCGCCTCCTCGTGGTCGCGGCGGATGTGCTCGGGCGGGCGGTAGTCGGCGCCGAAGTAGTCGATGTAGGCCTGCGGATAGGTGTATCCCACCGACTCGTCCGGGAAGTAGCGCAGCGCCTCGTGTTTCTGGATGGCCCACGCGACCTCCTCATCGACGTACGGGCCGACCAGCTGGGCGCCCCAGTAGCCGTGATGGGACGACAGCAGCCCGGCGATGGCGATGTCGTGCAGCAGGCAGGCCGTGATCACCTTCTCGGGCAGCCCGTTCTCCCGCGCCAGCCGGGCACTTTGCAGCATGTGCATCCGGCCGGTAGGGCTCAGCCGCAGCTCGAAGAAGTCCCGCAGCGTGGGGCGCTCGGGCATGGCCGGCAGCGCCGGGTTGTCGCCCATCATGAGGACCGTGCCGGGCTGGCGCCCTTCGGCGATCAGGTCGCGCTGGCAGCCGTTCAGCGGCGTGCCCAGGGTGGCCGCGGCCGGCGGGACGATGACGCGGCGCCGCCGGTCGACGGCGTCGTCCAGCGGTTCCCGGATCCAGTTCGTCAGGCCCGCCTCCCGCACGGACGCCGGCAGCTCGCGGGGGAGCACCTGGGTGGAGGGCCGCCCCCCGGCGGATTCGGACATGGCGCCACGCCCTTTCAGCAGCTCGCTGGTGACTCTACGAGCATGCCAAGCCAGCCTCGGGCTGCCAACCCGCGGGTGGCCCGGGGCGGCGGCAGTTGCGCAAACCGGGCGCCCGGGCCCACGCTTTCCGCTGAGAGGCCAGCACCCCCGGAGGGCACGTGAGCATCGATCCGGACCTGACCACCGCCCACCTGCTGCTGGCACGGGCAGGCGATCCCCACCCCGGGCTGCTGTTCGAGGACCGCTGCTGGTCATGGGCGGAAGTCGTGGACGAATGCACGGCGCGGGCCCACTGGCTGCTGGAGCGCCGCGACCCGAGCCGGCCCTTCCACGTCGGGGTGATGCTGGAGAACGAGCCCGAGTACCTGTTCCTGATCGGCGGCGCGGCGCTCGCGGGCGCCGCGGTGGTGGGGGTGAACCTCACCCGCCGGGGCGCGGAACTGGCCGGGGACATCCGCTTCACTGACTGCCAGCTGGTGGTGACCAGCACCGCGCTCGCGCCGCTGCTGGCGGGACTGGACACCGGTGCGGTCATCGTTCCCCATGATGAGGACGGATACCGCGCGGACCTGCGCCGCTGTGCCGGCCGCCCGGCACCCGAGCCGCCCGCTGACCCGCGGGCGACGCTGCTGCTGCTGTTCACCTCCGGCTCCACCGGCCGGCCCAAGGCGGTGATCTGCAGCACCGGCCGGTTCGCGGCGATCGCCCAGCACTGGCACATGGACCTGGGCCGCGACGACGTCAGCTACAACGCGATGCCGCTGTTCCACGGCAACGCGCTGATGGCAGGCTGGGCGAGCCCGCTGGCCACCGGCGGGACCTACGCCCTGGCCAGGCGGTTTTCCGCGTCGCGCTTCCTGGACGACGTGATCAGTTTCCGGGCTACGTACTTCAACTACGTGGGCCGGTCGCTGGCGTACATCCTGGCGCAGCCCGAGCGGCCGGAGGAGAGGCAGCACCGCCTGCGGTGCTGCTTCGGGACGGAGGCGTCCAGCTGGGACCGGGCCGAGTTCGAGCGCCGGTTCGGGGTCGCGCCCACCGAGAGCTACGGGTCCAGCGAGGGTGCGCTCACCCTGCGGCGGGCGCCGGGCGCGCCACCCGACTCGCTCGGGCTGCCGCCGCCCGGGATGGCCGCCGCCGTGCTCGACCCGGCGACCATGCGGGAGTGCCCGCGTGCCCGGTTCGACTCCCGCGGCCTGCTGCTGAATTCGGAGGAGGCCATCGGCGAGCTGGCCAGCCTGCACGGGGCGGCCGCGTTCGAGGGCTACTACAAGAACCCGGACGCCGAGGCGCAGCGGGTCCGCGGCCAGGTGTACCTGACCGGCGACCTCGGCTACCGCGACGAGCAGGGCTGGTTCTACTTCGCCGGGCGGGGCATCGACTGGCTGCGGGTGGACAGCGAGAACTTTGCCGCCGCGCCGGTCGAGCGGATCCTGAGCCGGTTCCCCGGGGTCGGCCTGGTCGCGGTGTACCCGGTCCCGGACGAGCGCACCGGCGACCAGGTGATGGCGGCGATCCAGCTGGCCGGCGGCGCCGGGTTCGACGCGGCCGCGTTCGGCCGGTTCCTGGCGGAGCAGCCGGACCTGGGCACCAAGTGGGCGCCGCGCTACGTGCGGCTGGTGGCCAGCGTCCCGGTGACCGCGACCCGCAAGATCGACAAGCTGACCCTGCGGCGCGAGCGGTGGGAGGTGACGGACCCGGTGTACCACCGGCCCGCGCCGGACCTGGCGTACCAGCCGCTGACCGCGGCCGGCCGGGCCCGCATCCGGCAGGGCTTCGCCGCCTTCGGGCGGGAGAATCTGCTGCGCTGAGCGGCCGGGTTGCGCCGGAACAGGAACGCGTTCTAGCTTGAGCCATGGCTTCGCACTTCGCCGATCTCATCGAGCACGCGATTGACGTGTTCGGCGACCGGATCGCGGTCGCCTGCGGCGACCGGCAGGTCACCTACGCCGAGCTGGAGGAGCGCGCCAACCGGCTCGCCCACCACCTCGCCGGGCTCGGGGTCGGCCCGGGCGACCATGTCGGCCTCTACGCCCGCAACTCGATCCCGGCCCTGGAGACGCTGGTGGCCGCGTGCAAGCTGCGCGCCGTGCCCATCAACATCAACTACCGGTACACCGAGAACGAACTGCGCTACCTGGCCGGTGACGCGGACCTGGTGGCGCTCGTGCACGACCGGGAGTACGGGCCGCTGGTCGCCGTGGTGCGGCCGGGCGGGCTGCGCGGCACGGTGGTGATCGAGGACGGCAGCGGCGCGGAGCTGACCGGGGTGGAGTACGAGGCCGCGCTGGCCGGCGCGTCGCCGGAGCGGGACTTCGGGCCGCGCCGCAACGACGACGTGTACATCATCTACACCGGCGGCACCACCGGCTACCCCAAGGGCGTGATGTGGCGCCACGAGGACATCTGGCGCACCCTTGCCGGCGGCACCGACTACGCCACCGGCCTGCCGCTGGCTGACGAGTGGGCCCAGTCCCGCAAGGGCCTGGAGGGCCCGGGCATGGTCAGGCTGGCGACCGTGCCGCTCATCCACGGGTACGCGCAGGTGGCCTCGATCGGCGGGCTGTGCTCCGGCGACACCATGGTGCTGATGCCGAAGTTCGACGCCCATGAGGCCTGGCGGACCGTGGAGCGGCGCAAGGTCAACCTGGTCATGATCGTCGGCGACGCGATGGCCCGCCCGCTCATGGAGGCCCTCGCCGAAGGCGGCTACGACACCTCCTCGCTGGTGGCGCTGGCCTCCACCGGGGCGCTGTTCTCACCGGCGGTCAAAGACGCCTGCGTGGCCGCGCTGCCGAACGTGTTCATCACCGAGGCGGTCGGGTCCACCGAGACCGGCTTCGCCGGCATGACCATGGTGGCCGCCGGCGCCGAGCACCGGGGCGGGCCGACCGTCAGGCCCGGCCCGGACATCCTGGTGATCGACGAGCTGGACCGGCCGGTGGGGCCGGGGGAGGTGGGCCGGCTGGCCCGCGGCGGGCACGTCCCGCTCGGCTACTACAAGGACCCGGACAAGACCGCGGCGATCTTCGCCGAGGTGGGCGGGAAGCGCTACGTGGTCCCGGGGGACTGGGCGCGGGTGGAGGAGGACGGCTCGTTCACGCTGCTGGGCCGGGGCAACACCTGCGTGAACACCGGCGGCCAGAAGGTCTACCCGGAAGAGGTCGAAGGCGCGCTCAAGTCCCATCCGGACGTGTTCGACGCGCTGGTCATCGGCATCCCGGACGAGCGGTACGGGCAGCGGGTCGCGGCCCTGGTGGAGCCGCGGGACGGGGCGGTTCCCGACCTGGGTGCGGTGGCGGCGCACCTGCGCGCCCAGATCGCGGGCTTCAAGATCCCGCGCAGCGTCTGGGTGGTGGACGCGATCAGCCGCAGCCCGGTCGGCAAGCCGGGCTACGCGTGGGCGCACCAGCACGTCGCCAGCCACCCGCCCGCCTGGTCAGCCGGCGAGCCGCAGCCCGCGGCCTCCTAGCGGTCGCGGAAGTCGGGCTTGCGCTTCTCGGCGAAGGCCCGGGGGCCCTCTTTGGCGTCCTCGCTGCGGAAGACGTCCATGCCGATCTTCGACTCGATCGCGAACGCCTCGTTCTCCGGCAGGCCCTCGGTCTCCCGGAGGGTGCGCAGGATGCCGCGCACCGCGATCGGGCCGTTCGCCGCGATCGCCTCCGCGATCTCCAGCGCCTTGGCCAGCGCCTGGCCGTCCGGCACCACGTAGCCGATGAGCCCGATCTCGCGGGCCTCCGCGGCCCTGATGTGCCGCCCGGTCAGCAGCAGGTCGGCGGCGACCGTGTAGGGGATCTGCCGCGCCAGCCGCACCGCCGACCCGCCGAGCGGGAACAGCCCCCAGCGTGCCTCGGACACCCCGAACCGGGCGCTCTCACCCGCCACCCGGATGTCAGTGGCCTGCAGGATCTCGGTGCCGCCCGCGATCGCGGGCCCCTCCACGGCCGCGATCAGCGGCTTGCTCAGCCGGCGGCCCTTGAGCAGCGGCTCGATCGCCGACAGGTCCAGGCCGGCCGAGTCGCCGGGGTGGTTCGCGGTCATCGCCTTCAGGTCCGCCCCCGCGCAGAATGCGCCGCCCGCCCCGGTGAGGATGCAGGCGCGGATGCCCGGGTCGCTGTCCACCTGGTCCCAGGCTTCCTTCATCAGCGCGAGCATCGGGCCGCTGAGCGCGTTGCGCGCCTTCGGCCGGTTCATCGTCACGATCAGCACGTGCCCGCGCCGCTCGATCAGCGCGTGCGGTTCCTCACCGTCCGCCTGCGGCGCGGCGGCGGACTGGGGTGCAGGGGTGGTCATATCGGCGGATCTCCTCGGTCTGGAGGCTTGCGCCAAAACAGTAACACGTTCTAGTTTTCAGCCATGGCCATGAACCTCGCCGATCTCTTCGAGCACGCGGCGGATGCGTTCGCCGACCGCCTCGCGGTCGCCTGCGGCGAGCGCGCGCTGACCTACCGCGAGCTCGACGAGCGCACCAGCCGGCTGGCGCACCACCTGGCCGGGATCGGCGTCCAGCCAGGCGATCACGTCGGGCTGTACGCGGGCAACTCGATCGAGGCGCTGGAGACGCTGCTCGCGGTGTGCAAGCTGCGGGCGGTCCCCGTCAACATCAACTACCGGTTCGTGGAAGCCGAGCTGCGCTACATGTTCGGCGACTCGGACCTGGTCGCGCTCGTGCACCAGCGGCAGTTCGGGCCGCGGGTGACGGCCATGGCCGGCGCCGCGCCCGCCCTGCTCGGGACCGTCGTGATCGAGGACGGCAGCGGCGCCGAGCTGACCGGCGTGGGGTATGACGCCGCGCTGGCGGCGGCCTCGCCCGAGCGGGACTTCGGGCCGCGCAGCAGCGACGACGTGTACATCATCTACACCGGCGGCACGACCGGCTACCCCAAGGGCGTGATGTGGCGCCACGAGGACATCTGGCGCACCCTCGGCGGCGGGATCGACTTCATGACCGGCGAGCCGCTGGCGGACGAGTGGGAGCCAGCCCGGCGCGGCCAGGCCGGCGCCCCGCTGGTCAGGCTCACCGCGGCGCCGCTCATCCACGGCGCCGCGCAGGTGGCGTGCCTGGGCGCGCTGTTCGGCGGGGACACCGTCGTGCTGATGGCGAAGTTCGACCCGCACGAGATCTGGCGCGCGGTCGAGCGGCACAAGGTCAGCGTGCTGGTGATCATCGGGGACGCGATGGCCCGGCCGCTGATCGACGCCCTGCGCGAGGGCGGCTACGACGCGTCGTCCGTGGTGTCCTTCTCCTCCAGCGCTTCGCTCTTCTCCCCGGCGGTCAAGGACGCCTGCGTGGCGGCGCTGCCGAACGCCTTCATCACCGAGGCGGTCGGGTCCACCGAGACCGGGTTCACCGGCATCACCCTGGTCGCCGCGGGCGCCGAGAACCGCGGCGGCCCGACCGTCAAAGCCGGCCCGGACGTGCTGGTGCTCGACGAGAGCAACCGCCCGGTGGGACCGGGGGAGGTCGGCCGGCTGGCCCGCGGCGGGCACGTCCCGCTCGGGTACTACAACGACCCGGTCAAGACCGCGCAGATGCTCCTCGAGGTGGACGGCAAGCGGTACGCGGTGCCCGGCGACTGGGCGCGGGTGGAGGAGGACGGCTCGTTCACGCTGCTGGGCCGGGGCAATACCTGCGTGAACACCGGCGGCGAGAAGGTCTACCCGGAAGAAGTGGAAGGCGCGCTGAAGGCCCACCCGGACGTGTTCGACGCGCTGGTCATCGGCATCCCGGACGAGCGGCTCGGGCAGACCGTCGCGGCGCTGGTGGAGCCGAGGGAGGGGGCGGTCCTCGACCTCGCTGCGCTGGAGGCGCACCTGCGCACCCAGATCGCCGGGTACAAGGTGCCGCGCAGCGTCTGGGTGGTCGACGCCATCGGCCGCACCGTGTCCGGCAAGGCCGACTACGGCTGGGCCCGCCAGTACACCGAGAGCCACCCGCCGGCCCGCCGGCCGGCCGGCACCGCACAGCCGGCGTCCTGACAGGCTGGGCACGGGAGGCAGCTGATGAAGATCGCGACCATCGCCGGTTACTGGAGCGCGCGGCCCCCGGCCGACGCGCCCGAGCTGTTCGCCGCCGCGGACCGGCTCCAGCTCGACCAGATCTGGACGGCCGAGGCGTGGGGGAGTGACGCCTGGACGCCGCTGGCCTGGTACGGCTCGCGCACGTCCCACGTGCACCTGGGCACGGCCGTGTCGCAGCTGTCGGCCCGCCCGCCGGCCACGCTGGCGATGACCGCGATGACCATGGACCACCTGACGCAGGGCCGGGTGATCATCGGCATCGGCACCAGCAACCCGCAGGTGGTGGAGGGCTGGTACGGCCAGCCCTACCCCCGCCCGCTGGAGCGCACCCGGGAGTACATCGACATCCTGCGGGCCGTCATCGCCCGCCAGGAACCCGTCACCTACCAGGGCAGTCACTACCAGCTGCCGTACCAGGGCGGGACCCGTCTCGGCAAGCCGCTGAAGTCGATCCTGCACCCGTACCGCCGGGAGATCCCGGTCTACCTCGGCGCGGAAGGGCCGAAGAACGTGGCGCTGGCGGCGGAGATCGCCGACGGCTGGAACACCATCTTCTTCTCCCCGGCTATGAACGACTTCTACGCCACGGCGCTCGCCGAGGGCTTCGCCCGGCCGGGGGCCCGGCACATCCGCGAGACCTTCGACGTGGTGGGCGGCCCGATGCGGATCATCGTGGACGATGACATCGAGCGGGCGGCGAACCTGATGCGGCCCTCGCTCGCGCTGTACATCGGCGGCATGGGCGCCCGCAACCTCAACTTCCACCGCGAGGTGTTCGCCCGGATGGGATACGAGGCCGAGGCCAAGGTCATCCAGGACCACTATCTGGCGGGCGACAAGATGGCGGCCATCGCGGCGGTGCCGACCCGGCTGGTGGAGGACGTGGCGCTGATCGGCCCCTGGGCCAAGATCGCCGAAGAGATTCAGCGCTGGCAGGAGACCGTGCTCACCACCTTCACCGTGAGCACCGACCTGCACCACCTGGACAAGGTGGTGGAGTTGCTCCGCCGGTAGCCGGCCCGGCACACTCACCGCGAGCGGCGGGCAGCCGCGGGCCGGAGGGGCTATGAGCAAGACGGCAGGAACGGTG
>JBLMWU010000146.1:0-6550 GCA_050257395.1 Gemmatimonadota bacterium
CCGGTGCTGACCTTCGGCCGGGCGGAGCACGCCGACGTGCGGGTGCTCGACCTGGCGCTGGACCGGGTCGGCCGGCCGTCATTCACGCTGCGGACCGCCGACGCCTCGGCGCCCGTGACGCTGCCGCTCGTGGGCGCCCACCAGGCGCTCAACGCGTCGGCTGCCGCGGCGGCGGGGCTGGCGGCCGGCGTCCCCCTCGACGTTGCCGCGGCGGCGCTGGCCACCGCCTCGCTGTCGAAGTGGCGCATGGAGCTGCGCGACCTCAACGGCGGCGCGACGCTGCTCAATGACTCCTACAACGCCAACCCCGACTCGGCCCGCGCCGCTCTGGACGCGCTGGCGGCGATCGAGGGCCGGCGCCGTATCGCCGTCCTCGGCGAGATGCGCGAGCTCGGCGGCGACAGCGAGGCCGAGCACCGCGCCGTCGGGGAGTACGCGGCCGCCCGGGCCGACGTGGTGGCCGCGGTCGGCGAGGCCGCCCGGCCGATCGCCGACGGCGCGGGAGAGCGGGCGGTGGCGCTGGCCGGCAACGACGCGGCCGTCGACTGGCTGCGCGGCCACCTCGCCGCCGGTGACGTGGTGCTCGTCAAGGCCTCCCGCGGGGCGCGCCTCGACGAGGTCGCCGCCGCGCTCCGGTAGTGAGGCGGGCCGTTCCCCGATGATGGGTGCATATCCGGGCTGCTCCGCGATCGGGCGTCAGAAGGGAATCGGCCGGTGAACGTACGAGCAGGATGCTCAGTCCGCCTCGCCCAGCCTGGCGACGCGGCACAGGTGGCCGCGCTGCTGGCAGAGCCGGGGTATCCCGGCAACGGGACAGGGGAAGTCCGGCGGCGGCTGGCGATGTGGGAACGCGAGCCAGCTTGCCTTGCCCTGGTTGCCGAACGTCAGGGGCAGGTGGTGGGGACCATCGCGGTCGCCGCGATCCCCTATCTGGAACGCGAGGGGCGCCGGGGGCGCATCGTGGCGCTCGTCGTGTCCTCCGCGTGCCGCGGGCAGGGTATCGGCCGCCGGCTCGTCGGCGCCGCCGAGAAGGCAGCCGGCGAGCTTGACTGCGTCACCATGGAGGTGACCAGCTCGCGCAGCCGCACCGAATCCCATCCCTTCTACCGGAACCTCGGCTACGAAGACCCGGGAGATCGCAGCGCACGCTACCTCAAAGAGCTCGCCCCCCGGCATCCGCAGGCAGGCGTGATAACCCCCATCGCTGAAGACCTTTAGCGGTCCCGGTCGGAGGTTCGTCCCCTCGTCCCTGGTCCTCCCGCTGCCCGCGGGCGGCAGGCACCGTCCCGGCGGGCACCGACCTGGCGGGCACGGTTCCGGCGGGCCGTCGCGCACCGCCGCGTTCGGCGCGGTGGAACAGCAGCCACAGCGCGGCCAGCATGACCGCGAACGCCGGCAGCCAGGCCAGCCGCTGCGCGACCCAGACACCCGAGGACGGCGCCGTGAGCAGTCCGGGCAGCGGGCCGAGGAGCAGGCCCGCCAGCGTCACCGCCAGGAACGCGGTCTGGTGCCACAGGAACAGGGTCATGGCCGACAGGTTGGCCGTCGCGACCGCCAGCCAGGCCAGCGGGCGGCGCATCCACCGGGCCAGCGGGCCGCGCAGCAGCAGCGCCAGGCCCACCTGGGCGGCGCCGAAGGTGACCGCCGCCAGGGTGGGCGGGTTCAGGTTCGAGACGGCGGCGCCGTTGACCCCCACCATGCTGGCCGGGTATCCGGCCCAGGCGATGAGCGCCGCGGTGGCGGCGGTACCGCCGGCCAGCAGCAGCGCGGGCGTGGTCCGGCCCCGGAAGGAGCCGCGCGCCCACGCCACCCCGAGCAGGTACGGGACGCACCAGCCCGCCGCCACGTTCACCCAGCCCACCCAGGCCGGCCCGGCGAGGCCGAACCGCACCAGGTCGGCCCCGGCCACCACCGCGGCGGGCAGCGCCGCGGCCCACGCCCCGAACCGGCGCACCAGTGCCAGGGCCAGCGGGGTCAGCGCCGTCAGACCGGCGAACACCCCGAGGAACCACAGCGGGTCGAGTACCAGCCGTGCCGCGGTCGCCACGGTGGGCCCCGCCATGCCGCTGGCCAGCAGCACGGCGCCCAGCACCGCCCAGACCGCGGCCAGCGCCAGCACCGGCCGGCCGAGCCGGGTCAGCCGGCGGCCCAGCCAGGCCCGGTAGCCGACGGTGTAACCGCGCGCGGCCGCGTACCCGCCGACCAGGAAGAACACGGCCAGGGTCTGGAAGACCCACGACAGCGGGGTGAGGGCGGGCAGCGACGCCAGCGGGCTGGTGTCCGCCAGCACGGTGCCGCCGCCTGCCCGGGTCACGACCAGGGCGGTGACCAGCCAGTGGCCGCCGATGACCCCGGCGATGGCGAGCGCGCGGAGCGCGTCAACGGTGCGGTCCCGGCCGGGCGGGGTCGCGGCATCCGCGCGCGCCGCCAGGGCCGCCAGCCTGCCGCGCACGGCCGGGGCCGCCAGCCCGCCGCGGGCCAACTGGCGCGTCACCGGGTCACCGCCGCCGGGTCGCCCAGCGCGATCGCGGCCAGATTGCGCAGCGCGATGCTGCCCGGGCGCAGGTAACCGCTGTGGCCGCCGCTGCCGGAGGCGAAGATCCGGGCGCCGAAGGCCGGTGCCACCGGGTCCTGGCCGAACCCGAGCCCGAGCAGCCGGATGTGCGGGACGTTGCGGATCCAGTCGGCCGCCGCCCGGCCCGCCCACACCCGGGCGGTGGTGTGCAGCGACCGCACCGAGGACGCGTCGACGCCGGGGCTGCCGTAGACCGCGATGTCGGTGGCGGGCAGACCGGGCGCGGCCAGGCCGCAGACCACCGTGCCGTAGCTGTGGCACAGCAGCGCCACCTGGTCGCCGCGAGCGGCCAGCCGGTCCACCAGGGTGGTCAGCGCCCGCGCGCCCTGCCGGGCGTCGCCCGAGGTCAGCACGCCCGGGCTGAGCGTCGCCGGGGTGGCGTACCCGAGCCAGGCGATGACCGCCAGCCCGCTGCCAGGGGCGAGCCGGCCCGCTTCGGCGGCCAGCGCCCGGGCGCCGCCGCCCGGTGACGCGCTGCCGCGGGAGTCGAACGTGGTCAGTGACGTGTCCGAGCCGGGCACCAGGATGGCCACCCGGCGGGCGGATGCCAGGTCGCCCAGCACCTCGCCGGCTTCGCCCTGGCCGCGGGGGTCGAAGAACAGGAACCGCCGGCCGCGCATCCCCGCCAGGGCGTGCGCCCGCTGGGGATCCCCGGCCCGGGCCGCGGCCCGGGCGGCCCGGGCGATGGCCCGGCTGTCAGCGGAGTAGCGGGCGGACAGCGCCGCCGCTGTGAGCGCGGGCAGCCGCGGCGGCGGGTCCGCCTGGCTGCGGGGGATCGCGGCCGTGGTCGCGGCCACGACGGCGGCGGTGGCGGCCGTGATCGCGGCCACGCGGAGCAGTCTCATCGTGGGTCCTTCCTGGTCCACCCGTCTGTGGCCAGGAAGTTACGGACGCGGCCGGGTAGCCGGCGTCCCGCTGCGGAGCCAACTGCCGGCCTGCCCCGGCGGTAGCAGGCGCGTCCCCCGGAAGGCGCAGCCGGCTGGCGGCCGGCGGACGGCCCCCCTACTCAGGTAGGGGTCCCGGATACCCCTGGCGGGGCATGAAAAGGCCCGGCCGGCCGGCCTACGCTGAACACATGGAACCCGCCGCCCCGCAGCTGCCGGGCACCCCGCCCGGCCAGGCTGCCGGGGACGGCCAGGCTGCCAGGGACGGGAAGGCCGCCCGCGGCTGGCGCAGCGCCCGGCGCTGGCTCACGGAAACGGTCGCGGCCGGGGTCACCGATCCGCCCGCACCGCGCCCGGCCCGGCTCCGCCGCGGCCGGGTCGACCTGGTCTTCGCCGCGGACGTGGTGCTCGCCGCCATCCTCTTCGGTGCCACCAACGGGGCGCTGGGCGCGCAGAACACGCAGCACCATCTGCCGCACAGCAGCAACATGATCATCCTGGTCTCGTTCGTGCTGTGCGCGCCGCTGGTGCTGCGGACCCGGCTGCCGCTCACGGCCTTCTCCGCGTCGGTGGCGGCGATGCTGTGGGCCAGCCTGGTGATCCCGCCCCGCTCCCTGTCGGGGGCCATCTACCCGGTGGGCGGCGTCATCGTGTACCTGCTGTGCCTGTACGCGGTCGCGGTCCGCTGCAAGCCCTGGGTGGTGGCCGGCACGGCCGCCGTCACCATGCTCGGCGCGGCCGTCATCGACCTGCGCTCCAGCGCGGGCGCGCTGCTCGCGGCGATCCCGCTGCTGATCGGCATCATCGTCCGCGTCCGGCGCAGCGGGGATGCCGAGCTGGCAGCCCAGGAACAGCGGCACGTCGGGGAACGGGCCCTGCTCGAAGAGCGGCAGCGGATCGCCAGGGAACTGCACGACATCGTCGCCCACCACATGTCCGTGATCGCGATCCAGGCCGAGGCCGCCCCCTACAAGACCCCCGACCCGCCGCCGGCGCTGGTGGAGAGCTTCGGCGAGATCCGCGCCAGCGCGCTGAGCGGCCTGGGGGAGCTGCGCCGCCTGCTCGGCGTGCTGCGCAGTGAAGAGCCGGGCACCGCGCCGCAGCCCGGCCTGGACGACCTGGACGGGCTGGTGGAGTCGGCCCGGTCCGGCGGGGTGACGGTGACCGCCGTCACCAGCGGCACTCCCCGGCCGCTGCCCGAGGGCGTGGACCTGTCCGCCTACCGCATCGTGCAGGAGGCGCTCAGCAACGCGATGCGGCACTCACCGGGCGCGGCCGTGCAGATCCAGCTCGGCTACCAGGACGGCTACCTGCTGATCGAGGTGCGCAATGACAGCTGCCCGCCCGATGCCGGGCCGCAGCCCGGGCCGGCCGGGGCCGCCCCCGGCGGTCACGGCATCATCGGCATGCGCGAGCGGGCCGCCATGCTCGGCGGGCATCTGGCCGCCCGGCCCACCGCGAACGGGGAGTTCCTGGTGACCGCCTACCTGCCGGTGGGCAACGGGCAGGCGGAGGCCGCCTCGTGACCATCAGCGTGGTGGTCGCCGACGATCAGGGGATGGTCCGGTCGGGGTTCTCCATCCTCCTCAACGCCCAGCCCGACATCGAGGTGGTCGCGGAGGCCGTGAACGGCGAGGAGGCAGTAGCCCGGGCCGCCGAGCTGTGCCCCGACGTGATCCTCATGGACGTCCGCATGCCGGTCCTGGACGGGCTGCAGGCCACCCGGCTGGTCACCGCCCTGCCCGAGCCCCCGAAGGTGCTCGTGCTGACCACCTTCGATCTGGACGACTACGTGTACGAGGCGCTGCGCAGCGGGGCGAGCGGGTTCCTGCTCAAGGACGCCTCAGCGGTCGAGCTGGCGGACGCGGTGCGGCTGATCGCGGCGGGTGACGCGCTGCTTTCGCCGGGCGTCACCCGGCGGCTCATCGCCGAGTTCGCCCGGATGGGCGCGCCGCGCAGCCC
This sequence comes from Gemmatimonadota bacterium, assembly GCA_050257395.1. Taxonomy (GTDB): domain Bacteria; phylum Actinomycetota; class Actinomycetes; order Streptosporangiales; family Streptosporangiaceae; genus JAIRTY01. The sequence continues at coordinate 5,422 of JBLMWU010000146.1, forward strand.
CGGCCGCAAGCAGCTCGCCGAGCTGACCGAGCGGGAGACCGAGGTGCTCGCCCTGGTCGCGCGCGGCCTGTCGAACGGCGAGATCGCCGGCCGCCTGGTCATCGCCGAGCAGACCGTCAAGACCCACGTGAGCCGCATCCTCATGAAGCTCGGGCTGCGCGACCGGACGCAGGCCGTCGTGCTCGCCTACGAGACCGGCCTCGTCCAGCCGGGCGGGTGAGCGTGCGATGCGCCTGCGTACGATGCGCCAGCAGCTGACAGCGGGCCCGCGGGCCGAGCGTGCCGCCGCGGCCGGCCCGGGCCGGCGCCGGGACCTGGGCTTCGCGCTGGCCTGCTGCGCCGTGCTGGCGGGCTGGAACAACGCGGTCCGGCTCGGCCGCTGGTACGTGCCGGTCAACGCGGGCGCGGCCGGGGCGGCCGTGGCCGCCGGGCTCGCCAGCGGCCTCACCCCCGCGGACCTGGGGCTGAGCCCGGCGGCCCTGCGGCCCGGGCTGCGGCTCGGCGGCCGGCTCGCCGCCCCGGTGGTCGGCGGCTACCTGGCGGCGGCCCTGATCCCGGCGGCCCGCCCGGTGCTGCGCGACGAGCGGGCCGCCGGGCTGACCGGGCGGCAGGCCGCGTACCAGGCCCTGGTCCGGATCCCGGTGGGGACCGTGCTGTGGGAGGAGACAGCCTTCCGCGGCGTGCTGCAGGCAGCCCTGTGCCGGGTGCTGCCGGAGACCGCCGCCATCGCCGCTACCAGCGTGATCTTCGGCATCTGGCACGTCCGCCCCACCGCCGAGGGCCTGCGCGTCAACCAGCTGGCCGCTGGCAGCCGCCAGCAGGCGGCGGCGGTCACCGCGGGGGTCGCGGCCACCGCCGCGGGCGGGGTGGTGCTGTCCCTGGCGCGCGCGCGTTCGGGCGGCCTGGCCGCGCCGGTGCTGGTGCACCTCGCCACCAACTGCACCGGCGTGCTGGCCGCCTGGGCGCTGCGGCGCCGGTGAGGGCTCAGGATGGCAGGTCCCCGATGAGCCGCGGCGCGGGCAGGGGCTGGCGGGGAAGGGCGGTGCGCTCCGCCGCGCCGCCGAGCTGCCGCAGGTAGCGCTCCCGCGGGATCAGCTCGGCGCCGAGGGACCGCAGGAAGGGGCTGTCC